>NZ_CAXYKL010000159.1:0-20017 GCF_964277725.1 uncultured Novosphingobium sp.
GGCCGGACATCCCGTTGCACCGATCGCGACGCCGCGCGCGCCACGTTCTACACGCGCACACCCCCGGATCTGGCGGACCAGGCCTTTGCCCGCCTCAGCCCCGAGCCGACCGGTCTGAACGCCGCGCCACTGGTTCTGACCCCCGAACGCTACGGCCGCATCCCTCGCCACTACATCCTATGCGAGCAGGACGAGACCATCCACCTCCGCCTCCAACGCGCAATGATCGCTGCCCAACCTTGCCCCGTATCCACGCTCGATACCGACCACTCGCCGTTCTATTCGACGCCGGACGAGTTGGCGCGAATGATCGATGCGGTTGCGGGCCCTAAGAAATAGCACGCCGGTAAGTCGCGGTTGGTGAGCTTGGGGCGGATCACCGTTACCCATGAAGCTTGACTGGCCGGGGGCCTTGCGTAAGTCCCCCGGCCATGACCATGCTGAAGCTCTACAACAGCCTGACCCGTAGCCTGGAGGCGTTCGCGCCGGTCCATCCTGGCGAGGCGAGGGTCTATAGTTGCGGGCCAACGGTTTATAATTACCCGCACATCGGCAACATGCGCGCGTACGTCTTTGCCGATGTGCTGGGGCGGACGCTGAGTTGGAAGGGCTACGCGCTCACCCACGTCATCAACATCACCGATGTCGGCCACCTGACCGACGATGCCGATGCCGGTGAGGACAAGATGGAGAAGATGGCGCGCCAGAAAGCGCAGTCCATCTGGGACATCGCGCGCCATTATACCGAAGCCTATTGGGCCGACATTCGCGCGCTGAACGTACGCGAGCCGACCAAGTGGTCGATCGCGACGGACTACGTGCGGCAGATGATCGACTTCGCCCAGAGCATCGCCGACAAGCATTGCTACGAGTTGGACAGCGGGCTCTATTTCGACGTCTCCACCGTTAGCGATTACGGGCGGCTGGCCCGCGCCCACACGGACGAGGGCGAAGGCCGGATCGAGGCGGTGGAGGGCAAGCGCAACGCCGCCGACTTTGCGATCTGGCGCAAGACCCCGGCGGGCGAGACACGGCAGATGGAGTGGGATTCGCCGTGGGGTCGCGGCGCGCCGGGCTGGCATCTGGAATGCTCTGTCATGTCGGGCGACCTGCTGGGCTTTCCCTTCGATATCCACACCGGCGGCATCGATCACCGCGAGATCCATCATCCCAACGAGATCGCGCAGAATCAGGCCTTCTGCTGCACCAACGGTTTGGACGTGCCGGCCAATTCCGGCGCGCGGATGTGGATGCACAACAACTTCCTGGTCGAACGCTCGGGCAAGATGAGCAAGTCCAGCGGCGAGTTCCTGCGGGTGCAGCTGCTGGTCGACAACGGCTATCACCCGCTTGCCTACCGCCTGATGTGCCTGCAGGCCCACTATCGCAGCGAGCTGGAATTCTCATGGGAGAACCTGGGCGCGGCGCTGACGCGGTTGAAGCGGATGCTGATCGCGGCCGAGCGGCTGCGCGATGTGCCGGCAAGCGAGGGTGTGCATCCCAAGCTGGCACCGATGCTGGCGGCGTTCGACGCGGCCGTGTCCGACGATCTCAATACCCCGATCGCCCTCACCGCGCTGGAGGATGTGCTGGCGGCCAAGAAGATCGACGCCGGGGCCAAGCGAGCCGTCGTCGAGCAGATGGACTTGGTTCTGGGTCTGGACCTGTTCGGCCTCACGCGCGCCGATCTGCGCCTGCGCCCGATCGCGGCAACGATCGACGAAGCGTCGATTGATGTCCTGCTGGACCGGCGCAAGGCGGCACGGGCGGAGAAGGACTTTGCCACCTCCGATACTTTGCGCGACGAACTTGCGGCCCATGGCGTCGAGGTGATGGACGGCGATCCGCTGGGTTGGGAGTGGAAGCTCTAGGCATGCGACTGTGGCGCGTTACCCGCGCGCCCTTTGCGGCGTTGGACGGAGAGGGCGCGCGAATCCATGGCGGCCGCTACAGTCCGCCGGGCTTGCCCGTGGTCGCACTGGCGAACGAGGCTGCCCTCGCCGTGTTGATCACGCTGCGATACCTGCCACCAGATCTTGCGGGCGTTGCCGAAGACTACGTGCTTGGTTGGACCGAAGTGGACGCCGTGCCGGAACGCATGGCGGACGATGGCGATGATCGCCGCTTGCGCGACAGTGTGGGGCTTTGGCTGGAGGAGCGCCGTTCGCTCCTCGCTGCGATATCCTCGCGCGTGCTGCCCGAAGCGGATGTGGTACTGTTGAACCCGCTCCATCCGGATGCGGCGGGGGTGCCGCCACTGCGCACCCGGCCGTTTGATTTCGCCGCCTGCCTGCACACCCCGCCCATGCGCGAGCGGTTTGCGCAAGGCGGTTGAGCGGCAGGCCACCGCGCCGTCAGTCATCGTCCAGCACCAGCAGCGCCACCGTCATCGTCAGGCTGGGCGAGGGCAGCAAGCCGTGGTCGACCGACACGATCTGGGCATCGGCCACGAGGCGACCGGGTAAGGTGAATTCGTGATCGGGCAGAGCCGCGATCAGACGTTCGCCCGCCGCAACCCCATCGATGCCCTCGCACAACAGGTTGAACGTATGCCGTGCGCCATGAAAGGTGGCGCTGGACCACGCCCGCTCGGAATGGTGAAGCAGTTGCAGGCCGGGGCCGGCGAGGTCGATCAGCACCCGCAACAAGCGAAGCCAGGGGCCGCGCAGCCCCTGTTCGCGCAGACCTGTGATCATGGCGGAAGGGCGGGCCGCTTCAAGAAGCATTGGTATTCTCCGTGTGAGTGTTCATGAAATGTTCTAGTTTGCGGATCATCGCGGGGCGGGGTTCGCGGCCGTTGCGCATGTCCTCCACCAGGCGTGGATCTCCGGCGGCGAGGCGGCCGAACTTGGTCCACGGCATGTCGTGGAGGCGCAGGAACTGTTCTACGCGGTGCAGGATCATCCGGTGGCTCTCACTCGTGCATGACTCGATCTGTGGTCTCCATTTGTTCCAAGCGAAATCCTACTTGTCTAGGATTTTTCCTTCACTATGCTGACAACATGGAATTGGACCCTACGCGCCGTCGCCTGCTGGCTCTTGCGGAAGAGCGGCAGGTCAGCCTTTCGCAGCTGTCCCGGCTTATCGGGAAAAACGCCAGTTATCTGCAGCAATTCGTCCGCAAGGGCAGTCCTCGCAAGCTGGAAGAGACCGATCGCGCCACGTTGAGCGAGTTCTTCGGAATCGACCCGACAGACCTTGGCGCACCACAGGAAAAATCCTTAGGCCTGGGGCGGGCCCAGTGGATCGACATCCCGCGCCTGCCGCTTCACGCGTCGGCGGGGCCGGGCGCGGAAGTATCCGGGGAGAGCGCGGTTGGCAGCTTCCGGTTTTCCAGCCGCTGGTTGCGCGCTCAGGGGCTGCAACCCGATCGGCTTTCGGCGATCGCGGTGCGTGGCGACTCGATGGAGCCGGCCTTGCGCGATGGGGACGAGATTCTGGTGGAGCGCGGCACCGAAACTCTGCGTGATGGAATCCACGTGGTTCGTCGGGAAGGGGCCTTGCTGGTCAAACGGATCGACACCAGCCTTCCGGGCCGTTTGACCCTGCTGAGCGACAACAAGGTCTACGCCCCCATCGAGTGCGAGCCCGGTGAGGTGGAAGTGATCGGCCGGGTCGTATGGAAGAGCGGGCGACTTTGACACGCAAGCTCTTGCGGCGTCGGTGGGGATTGGCCCAGCACCTTGCCGCCGGCACCTCTCTTGTTGCATTCGCGGGCGGCTGCCGCCATTTCCCGCGACATGACGCAAACTCCCCAAACGCCAACGTCACAGCCTCCGATGCGGGTCGCTATCGTGCCGGTCACGCCGCTGCAGCAGAATTGCAGCCTGATCTGGTGTACCAAGACGATGAAGGGCGCGCTGGTCGATCCGGGCGGTGACCTCGATCGGCTGAAGGAGGCCTTGGTGAAGACCGGCGTCACCCTTGAGAAGATCCTGGTGACGCATGGTCACCTCGATCACTGCGGCCTGGCGGGCGAGCTGGCCAAGGAGCAGGGCGTGCCGATCGAAGGCCCGCAGGAAGAGGATCGCTTCTGGATCGCGCAACTGGACGAGGACGGTGCACGCTGGAACATGGAAGCGCACAGCTTCGAGCCTGACCGGTGGCTGGAAAACGGCGACCGGGTGACGGTGGGTGAGCTGGAGCTGGACGTCTATCATTGCCCCGGGCACACCCCGGGCCACATCGTGTTCCACCACGCCCCCTCGCAATTCGCGATCGTGGGTGACGTGCTGTTCCAAGGCTCGATCGGCCGGACTGACTTTCCGCGCGGCGATCTGCAGACCTTGCTCGATTCGATCACCGGACGGCTCTGGCCGCTGGGGGACGAAACCACGTTCGTTCCGGGCCACGGGCCGATCAGCACGTTCGGCGATGAGCGGCGCTCCAACCCCTTCGTGGGAGACGCCGCTCTCGCCCGTTAAGGGGAAGCTAGAAGCGCCCCAAGGCGATCAGCACAGCCATAACCGCCAGGCTCAGCAGCACCAGCAAGGTAATGATGAAGCCGCCGGCGCGAAGTGGGTTGGGTCCGGCGCGATCCATGCCGAATGCATGGGCCACGCGCGCCAGCATGAAGATGGACCCGACGATCGCCAGCCACTGGTTGCCCTTGCCGGTCAGCTCGATCGCCGCGATCAGGAACAGCGCGAAGGGCGTGTTTTCCACGAAGTTCGCTTGCGCCCGCATCCGCTGCAGCAAGAGCGCGTCGCCCCCGTCGCCGTGCATGATCTTCTTGCCGATCCGAACCTGGCCCGTTCGGATCCCCAGCCAGATGTTGATGATCGCGGCCGCGGCGGACAAGCTCAAGGTGGTTTGTAGAATCATGATTGAAGGCATTCCCCTGTTATGTTGCCAGCATGGTCTGACCGACTACGGCTTGCAACCCGCGCAAAATCGGTTATAGGCGCGCCTTCGCGAAAGCCGCCGGCCTTCAGGTCTCGGCGGCCTTTTTGACTTAACCATTCAAACGTTTTGGAACAGGTGCCGAAATGGCTGTCCCTAAAAGAAAAACCACCCCGTCCCGCCGGGGCATGCGCCGCAGCCATGATGCGCTGAAGCCGGAAGCATTCGCTGAGTGCACCAACTGTGGTGAACTGAAGCGTCCTCACCATCTTTGCACTGCCTGCGGCCATTACAATGGTCGTGAGATCGTTGCGGTCGAAGCGTAAGACCTGACGTTTCTTAAGGCAGGAGACTATCGATGAGCTTGCCGCGTATCGCCGTTGACGCGATGGGCGGTGACGAGGGCGTGCGCGTGATGGTGGAAGGCGCGGCACTCGCGCGCCGCCGCCACGATCGCTTCAAGTTCCTGCTCGTGGGTGACGAACCGCGGATCAAGGCTGCGCTCGATGCGCATCCCAATCTGCGGGCGTCGTCCGAAATCCTCCACACTGATGGTGTGATCACTGGCGAGGATAAGCCTAGCCAGGCGATCCGTCGTGCCAAGAGCACGTCCATGGGCCTGGCTATCAACGCGGTGAAAACCGGCGATGCCGGCGCAGCCGTCAGCGGCGGCAATACCGGCGCTTTGATGGCGATGTCCAAGCTTGCGCTGCGCACCATGCCGGGGATCGACCGTCCTGCGCTGGCCGCGCTGCTGCCGACGCTGGGCGATAACGATGTCGTCATGCTGGACCTTGGCGCCAACACCGAATGTGACACGCGCAACCTGGTGCAATTCGCGATCATGGGCGCGGCCTATTCGCGCGTGGTCACTGGACGTGAATCGCCGCGCGTGCGCTTGCTGAATATCGGTACCGAAGAAACTAAAGGCACCGACGAACTGCGCGATGCCGCAAACGTGCTGAAAGCCGCCGCCGCCGATCTCTCGATCTCGTTCGATGGCTTTACCGAAGCAGACAAGGTCTGCCGCGGCGATGTCGATGTCGTGGTGACGGACGGCTTTTCCGGCAACATCGCGCTCAAGGCGATCGAGGGTACTGCCCGCTTCGTGGGTGACCTCCTGCGCCGCAGCTTTGCCAGTTCACTGCGCTCGAAAATCGGCTTTCTAGTCTCCCGCCCGGCGACCGAGCTGCTGAAGCATCATCTCGACCCGAACAACCACAATGGCGCGGTGTTCCTGGGCCTCAACGGCATCGTCGTGAAAAGCCACGGCAGCGCCAATGCGGCGGGTGTCGCCAATGCCGTCGCGGTCACCGCGCGGCTGTTGGAGGAAGACGTGACCGATCGCATCACCGCCGACCTTGCCCGCGTGGGCGAGGAATCGCTGCGCATGCGCCGCAATGGCGCATCGGCGCAGGAAGAGCGCGCCTGATGCGCCGCTCGGTCGTGATCGGCACCGGTTCGGCACTGCCCCGCACCGTGGTGAGCAACGCCGAACTGGCCGCTCGCGTCGATACCACGGATGAGTGGATCGTAGAGCGCACCGGCATCCGCCAGCGCCACATTGCCGAACCCGACGAAACCACCGGATCGCTTGCCACCGAGGCCGCGCGCGCTGCGATCGCCGCCGCCGGGGTAGAGGCGAAAGATGTGGACCTTATCGTCCTCGCTACCGCCACACCGGACCAGACCTTTCCGGCCACCGCCACGATCGTGCAGCACAACCTGGGCTGTCACGGCGGCATCGCCTTCGACGTCGCCGCTGTCTGCTCCGGTTTCCTCTATGCCGTGGGCGTGGCGGACTCGATGCTGCGGACCGGCATGGCGCAACGCGCGCTGGTGATTGGCGCGGAAACGTTCAGCCGCATTCTCGACTGGGAAGATCGCACCACCTGCGTGCTGTTTGGCGATGGCGCCGGCGCGATCCTGTTGGAAGCGCAGGACCAGGCGGGCGATTCGCCGCGCGGCATCCTGGCGACAAAGCTCCATGCGGACGGCAACCACAACCAGTTGCTCTACGTCGATGGTGGTGCGTCCACCACTGGCACGGTCGGCAAGCTGCGCATGAAAGGCCGTGAGGTTTTTCGCCATGCCGTGGTCAATTTGGCCGACGTGCTGCGTGAAGTGCTGGCCGAAACGTGCCTGCAGACCAGCGATATCGATTGGCTAGTGCCGCATCAGGCCAACGCTCGCATTCTGGACGCGACGGCGCGCAAGTTGAGCCTGCCGCCCGAAAAGGTGGTGATCACGGTGGATCGCCACGCCAACACCTCCGCCGCATCCGTGCCACTGGCATTGGATACGGCTGTCCGGGACGGGCGCATAAAGCCGGGTCAACTGGTCATGCTGGAAGCCATGGGCGGCGGCTTCACTTGGGGTGCAAGCCTGTTTCGCATGTAATTAGACGCTGCAGTACAGTTTGACGCGCGTTTTTCTGCACATTTGTTGATTTATTCAAACAAAAATCTATGATCCCGCCGCGGGGTTATTTGCGAAAAGGGTAGGGAACGATGCGCTCGACAGAGACGCTCACACGCGCAGCCATTGCCGAAGCCATTCATACCAAGCTCGGCCTGTCCCGTGCCGAGTCGCTGGGGATGGTGGAGTCCGTCTTGCGGCACATGTGCGAGGCCCTATCTCGCGGGGAAAACGTCAAGATTTCCGGCTTCGGCACTTTCCTGCTGCGGGACAAGGGTGAACGGGTCGGGCGCAATCCCAAGACCGGCGTTGAAGTGCCGATCACTCCACGCCGCGTGATGACCTTCCGCGCCAGCCAGATGCTGAAGGATCGCATCACCGCCGCGTGACGATCGTTGCGTGACGGGGGCGGCATCAAGGCGCTATGGTAGCGCCATGATTCCAGACTTCAAAGACGGCAAGGCGCCTGATGCCTTGCGGACCATTGGGGAAGTCACCCGGGTGCTGGGCATCCGGCAGCACGTGCTGCGCTATTGGGAAGAGCAGTTTCCGATGCTCAGCCCGGTCAAGCGAAGCGGCGGGCGGCGTTATTACCGGCCCGAAGACATAGCCCTGATCGCCGAGATCGACCGCTTGGTGCATCGCGAAGGTTTCACCTTGCGCGGTGCACGGCAGTTCCTGGAAACGGGACAGGGCGCCACCAGCGCTGAAACGGCCAGGATGCCAGAACCTGCCATCGAACCGTCGACCGCGAAATTGGAAACGACGGTGGAGCCATCGCAGCTGATGGCACGCCTCCACGAAATCCGCGCGGAACTGGCCAGCGCGCTCGATCGCGACTGACGGTTTAGTGCCGTTAAACGCAGCGACGACTTAGTCTTCCAGCGACGGACCCAGCCGGGCGTCCAGGTCGCGCGGACGCATCAGGTGGACCAGGCGCGCGCAGCCGTCATCGATCTCGCTCCAGGCGTCGATCGCCAGTTCCAGAACGGCGAAGGCGGCGGTGGGGAACTTGTCTTCCACCTCATCGCGCAGCGGGCTTTTGCCATCATCGGGCACCAGATCGAAGATCAGGTCCTCCAACCCGGGATTGTGGCCGACCATGATGATCGCATCGGCCTGTTCGTCCTGCTCACGCAGCAGCTCCATCAACGTCGGCGAACTGGCGAGATAGATCCGCCGATCCCAGATGACCGGCGGAGTATGGCCGGCAGCCTCGCTTCCCAGCTCAATCGTCTGCGTCACGCGGACGGCGGGGGAGGCGATGATCCGCTGCCAGTCCACTCCATAATCGCGAATATGCAGCCCCATCAGCGCCGCCCCGGTTCGCCCGCGCTGGTTGAGCGGCCGATCGAAATCGCGCAGCCTCGCATCGTTCCAATCGGACTTGGCGTGGCGAAACAGGGCCAGCCTCTTCATGGGCGGTCGATCCGCGCGGAGGCGTCGGCGTGGGAAAGGCGCGCGATCATGATGCGCGCGCGGCTTCGGTGCTGCTCATGCCCGGCTCCTCACCATGAGCGGCGACGCGTTGCAAGGCCTCTTCCAGCGTAACGCGGTGAATTGGCGTCCCGGCTGGAAACGCGGTCAACAAGCGGGACGGAAACGCGGATGACAGGACGACGAAGTGGCCGCGATCGTCCTTGCTGCGAATCAGCCGGCCGAACGCCTGTGCCAGCCGAGCCCGGATGATTGCATCGTCATAGCTTTGCGCGCCGTTCTTTTCCGCGCTGGCAGCGAGCCGGCGGGCGCGATGCAGGATGGTCGGGCGGGGCCAGGGTACCTGCTCCATCACCACCAGTCTTAAGGAGCGGCCCGGCACGTCCACGCCATCGCGCAAAGCGTCGGTTCCCAGCAGTGAGGCGGCCGGATCGTCGCGAAAGATGTCTACCAAAGTTCCGGTGTCGATCGGATCGACATGCTGGGCATAGAGCGGCAATCCGCCGCGTGCGAGGCGATCGGCGATGCGGCCATGGACGGCGCGAAGGCGGCGAATGGCAGTGAACAGACCTAGGACGCCGCCGCCCGATGCTTCGATCAACCGGCCATAGGCCCCCGCCAGCGCGGGGATGTCGCCGCGCGGCACATCGGTGACGATGAGCACTTCGGACTGCGCCTGATAGTCGAACGGGCTCTGGTGCGCGGACATCTGCGGCGTGACGCCGATGTGCGGCGCCCCGCTGCGCGCCACGGCGACAGCCCAATCCTCCTCCTCCCGCCCGGTGCGATCGGTGAGAGTGGCGGATGTCATGACGACACCGTGGGCCGGTTCCAGCACGGTGCGGGCGAACGGCTTCATCGGGTCCACCCAGCGGCGATGGATGCCGACATCGAACTCACGCGCTTCCCCGCGATCGACAGCCAGCCAGTCCACGAATTCCGGATCGGCGGGACCGCCCAGTCGTTCCAGCAGCGCTTCCCAAGAGGCGAGCAGATCGACCCGCCAGCTGAGCGAATGACGCGCACCTTCGATTCGCTGGCGGCCTTGGCTGTCCAGCCAATCGGGCGGCTCTTCCAGCAGTGCTTCCAGCCGCGAGCCGATACGGATCAACGGCTGTCGCAACTCTGCCAACGCGGCGCGGGCGGCCTGCGCTTGTTCGACGAACGGCCCCTCCAGACCGGCTGCCTCGGTTTCGAGGCCATAGCCGGCTTCGGTGCCACCGCTTTCGTCTCGCGCATAGACAGTCGCGCGCACTGCCCCGAGCAGTTCCTCCACCGGGCCGGAGGGTGTGCCTTCGACCAAGCGTTGCAGCCAACCGTCGGCAGGTAGTGCCTCAGCCGCCTCCCGTGCGGCGCTGATCGCGCGACCGCCCGCTTCGTCATAGCTGGCGACATCGGCAAGGCGAGCGGCAAGGCCACGCCGACGCCCGCGTGAGGCTTTTTCCGGGCCGATCACCCAGCGGCGCAACTCGATCGCCTCGGCACCGGTGAGGGCCGCCGCGAAGGTCGAATCGGCGGCGTCGAACACGTGATGCCCCTCGTCGAAAACGATCCGCGTGGGGCGCGCGGCATGATCGCGTCCGCGCGCGGCATTGACCATGACGAGGGCATGATTGGCGATTACGAGGTCGGCGCTGGCGCTGGCGCGGGCGGCCCGTTCGATGAAGCATTTGCGATAGTGCGGGCAGCCGGCATAGACGCATTCGCCGCGCCGGTCGGTCAGCGCCGCGATCCCACGCTGGCGAAACAGGGTGCCGAGCCACCCTGGCAGATCGCCGCCGATCATGTCGCCATCCTGCGTGTAAGCCGCCCACCGCGCCACAAGATGCGCCAGGATGGCCGCACGCCCGGCAAAGCCGCCCTGCAGCGCATCCTCCAGATTGAGCAGGCACAAGTAGTTCTCACGCCCCTTGCGCACCACCACCGGCTGCGTGCCATCGACGCGCCGCTCCGGCCAGGCGCGGCGGCTTTCCTGGCGCAATTGCCGTTGCAGAGCTTTGGTGAACGTCGACACCCACACCGTCCCGCCGGAAAGCTGGCTCCACAGCGAGGCCGGCGCGAGATAGCCCAGCGTCTTGCCGATGCCGGTCCCAGCTTGCGCCAGCAGCAGATGCGGCTGACCGGATTTGCGACGCGGCGAGAACGCGCCGGTGGCCCGCGCGGCATAATCGCGCTGGCCGGTTCGCTGTTCGGCGGCGTGGCCGGTCAGCTCCGCCAGGCGAGACAGGGTATCGGCTTCGCCCAGCTCGACTTGCCGGGGCTGAGCTGATTCGCCCGCTTCCTCCCACTCAGGCAGCTTGCTGAATAGCCAGCGCTCCGCGCGTTCCGGGCGGGGGATGCAACCGGTGAGAGGCCCGCTCCATGGCCAGCGCAGGCGGGTGAGGGACTGTAGAGCGCTCCACGCACCCTCGCGCTCGATCCACTTCGGGTCCTGACAGACGGCGAGCAGGGCTGCGGCCGCCTGCTGCAACAGTTGCGGAACCTGGGCGTCGTCACTCGGCTCGGGCAGTCCCAGCGCATGGGCGAGGCCCTTGGGCGTCGGCACCACGAACCGCGCAGGGTGGATGAAGGCGAACAGTTCCAGCAGATCAAGGCCGGACAGATCGGGATAACCCAGCCTTGTCGCGACCAGCGGGGCGTTGAGCATGAGGTGCGGCGTATCCGCCACCGCCATCACCGCCTCGCCCTTGCCCACCGTCCGGGTCACGCCGGTCCGCTCGCGCAGCCAGGTTCCGGCATGGCTGGCATGAAGCGCGGGAAGGGCGAGCGAGTCCATCTATCTCACGATGGGGAGGGCGGAACGAGATGTAAACATGGCGCGGTTCAAACGCAGCCCTGTTGGGCGATGGGCAGTCGCAAAACGGGCCCTGTGGCCGCGCTAGTTCACGGCTGCTGGGCTGTCGGATGAGCTTTCAAATAGGCCATCATGTCAGCGCGAAGTTGCGCTGCAGAGCCTTTGGTCAGTTCGCTGGCTTCGCGGAAATATTCCGTGTTGACGGCCGCGACCCCGGGATCGGACAGGACTTCCGGAGCGCGACGGAGGTATTCCGCACCCGACGGCGTCCGCGCAAAAGCGACGATGTCGCGCAATTGGGGGGCGGTGAACATCCGCGCATAGGCCTGCTCAACCGCGTCCATCTGCTTCGGAATGAAGGCAGCGGTCGCGGGCCGCAGAGTTGCCGGGAGTTTGGCCATATAGTCGAGCACGATCTGCTTCAGGCCGGCATCCTTGATCGAGTCCAGCGGCATGGCAGCAGTCATCTGCGCGGTCATGGCTTTCATGATCTTGTCCATCATCTCCTGCCGAGCCAGGGGTGGGAAGGCAATTGCCACAAGCTCGGCGGCAAGCGTCAGGTTTTCACTTTCGGCCATCACCGGTGCTTTCGGTGTCACCGCGTCGGCCGCAGGCACCATCAGCGCGAATGACAGAACAAGGAACGAGAACGACCGGAACCGGGATGTCATGATGCTTTCCCCTGTAGACGAGACGATGCAGTCAAGCCGGTTAGCTTTTCTGCGGGTCTTGAACGAAAACACCCGCGACACATGGTCGCGGGTGTTTGATATACTGCTTGGAGCCGGGTGCTTACTGGTCCAGGAAAGAGCGCATCTTGCGGCTGCGGCTGGGGTGCTTGAGCTTGCGCAGCGCCTTGGCTTCGATCTGGCGGATACGCTCACGCGTGACCGAGAACTGCTGGCCGACTTCTTCCAGCGTATGATCGGTGTTCATGCCGATGCCGAAGCGCATGCGCAGCACGCGCTCTTCACGCGGCGTCAGCGATGCGAGCACGCGGGTGACGGTTTCCTTGAGGTTGGCCTGGATCGCGGCATCCACCGGGATGATCGCGTTTTTGTCCTCGATGAAATCGCCCAGATGGCTGTCTTCCTCGTCGCCGATCGGCGTTTCAAGAGAGATCGGCTCCTTTGCGATCTTCATCACCTTGCGGACCTTTTCGAGCGGCATCGACAGACGCTCGGCCATTTCCTCTGGCGTGGGCTCGCGGCCCTGCTCGTGGAGGAACTGGCGGCTGGTGCGCACCAGCTTGTTGATCGTCTCGATCATATGGACCGGGATGCGGATGGTCCGCGCCTGGTCGGCGATCGAGCGGGTGATGGCCTGGCGTATCCACCACGTCGCGTACGTGCTGAACTTGTAGCCGCGCCGATACTCGAACTTGTCGACGGCCTTCATCAGGCCGATGTTGCCCTCCTGGATCAAGTCCAGGAACTGCAGGCCGCGATTGGTGTACTTTTTTGCGATCGAGATCACGAGCCGCAGGTTCGCCTCGACCATTTCCTTCTTGGCGATGCGCGCCTCGCGCTCACCCTTCTGGACCATGTTGACGATGCGGCGGAACTCGGGGAGCGCCATGCCGGTGGCGGCGGCGATGTCGGACACTTCAGAGCGAATGCGCTCGACCGCATCAGCCTCGCTCTCTGCGAAAGCCAGCCACTTCTTGTCCTTCTTGCCCATCTCGGCAAGCCAGGTATCGTCCAGTTCTCGGCCGACATAGGCGGTCAGGAAATCGGTACGCTTCACCTTGTGACGCTCTGCCAGACGCAGCATCTGGCCGCCCAGCGCGGTCAGGCGGCGGTTGAAGGCGTAGAGATTGTCGACCAGGTATTCGATCTTGGTGGCGTGGAACTTCACCGATTCCACTTGCGCGGTCAGGTCTTCGCGCAGCTGGTGGTATTGCTGTTCCTTCACGGCGGAGAAATTGACGCCCAGCGCCAGCGCATCGAGCCGCTCGGACTGGAGCTTCTCGAAGGTCTGGAACATCTCGGTGATCTGCGCGAACTTCTCCAGCGCCTCAGGCTTAAGCGCGGCTTCCATCTGCGCGAGGCTGAGGGTGTTGTCCTCTTCCTCTTCCTCCACGGGGCGCTTGGCCCGGCGCTCGATGCCGTCCTCGTCGTCATCGGACGATTCGGGCTCTTCCTCGACTTCGTCCTCTTCCTTGTAGGAAGGGCCGGCGGTCGCTTCGCTGATCTCGCCATCGCCTTCCTCGGCGTCGTCGGTCAGCGTTTCGGGCGCGGGTTCCTTGGAAAGCATGGCGTCGAGATCGAGGATCTCGCGCAGCTGCATCTCGCCGTTGTTCAGCGCTTCGGACCACTGGATGATAGCGTGAAACGTGATCGGGCTTTCACACAGACCCAGGATCATCATGTCGCGGCCAGCTTCGATGCGCTTGGCGATCGCGATCTCGCCTTCGCGGCTGAGCAGCTCCACCGCGCCCATCTCGCGCAGGTACATGCGCACCGGATCATCGGTGCGCTCTATCGTTTCCTTTTTCTTGGCAGGATCGACGTTCTGGCGCGGAGCGGAACCATCGTCCTCCTCCGCCTCGTTCTCGGCGTCGTCGGCCTCGCGTTCTTCCTCGCTATCGGCGCCTTCGTCGTTCTCGACGATGTTGACGCCCATTTCCGAGATCGCGGCCATGATGTCCTCGATCTGGTCGGTGGACATCTGGTCTTGGGGCAGAGCTTCGTTCAGCTCGTCATAGGTGATCACACCGCGACGCTTGGCGCGCGCGATCAGCTTCTTGACCGAAGCCTCGTTGAGGTCGATCAACGGCGCATCGGTGCCGTCGGAATTGTTATCGCCGCCGTTGGTGTCGTTCTTGCTCATTCTACCGCCGTGTGATCGTGCCGCCGCGTTATTTTACGAACCGGCCGCATGTCTGGTCGCCATTTGCCTGAGGCGGTTGTCAAATTCCAGCTTTCTCTTGAGCAATCGTTGTTGCTCTTCAAACGCCTCTTCGGACAAGTCGCCTTCAAACCGTGCCGTAGCCCTCGCCAGCGCCGCTTCCAACGCCGGACGTTCGACCAGGAGTTCTATCGCTTGCGCCAGCTCCGAAGCGCCTTGAGCCTCCGTCGCCTCAGGTTGGAGAAACCCGAAACGCAAGCCCGACCAGGCGGACGGACCAGGCAATTCCAGGCCGTGTCGAACCAATATGGAAGTCAGATCAGCGGTTTCAAGCGGATCGGTTGAGTCACAGCAATCGACGAGCAACGCGAAACGTCGATCGAGGCCATGCGTGGACATCAGCGTCTCGGCATGGCGGTGGATTTGCGAGGGCCACCGCACGAGACCGGCCAGGATCGCGGCGGACAGGGCATCGCGGCCACCGTCCATCGCACGGTTGAGCCGGGCAATCGATTGCGGATCTGATGGTTGCCGCTCCTCAAACACGCCGCGTTTGAAATTGCCCCGCCCGTTCGGTGCGGCGCGGCGCGAGGTGAAGGGCCGTTCCTCTCGCCGGGGAAAGGCGAAGGCGGAATAGCGGTCCATCAGTTCGCGCTTGTAGAGGCTGGCGACGTCCTGATGGCCGATCGCCTCGACATGCGCCAGCAGGCGCGCCTTCAGCCCGGCCTTGGCTTCGGGGGTATCGAGCTGTGTGGATTCGCGTTCCGCTTCCCATAAAACATCGACCAGCGGGCGCGCGTCTTCCAGCATCGCTTCCATCGCGGGCCGGCCCTTGGCCTTCATCAGATCGTCTGGATCGAGCCCTTCCGGCAGACGGACGATGCGCAAGCTGTGCGCCGGGCGAAGCAGGGGCAGCGCGCGCGTGACCGCCCTCATGGCGGCACGTTGGCCGGCGGCATCGCCGTCAAAGCACAGGATCGGCGTTTCGACATGGCGCCACAGCATTTCGATCTGGGGCTCGGTCAGCGCGGTGCCCAGCGGGGCGACGCATTCGGCGATCCCGGCGGCAGCCAGCGCGATCACGTCCATATAACCCTCGACCACGATCACCCGCCCGGACTGGCGGGCCGCGGGCGCGGCGCGATGCAGGTTGTAGAGCGTGCGACCTTTGTCGAACAGCGGTGTATCGGGCGAGTTCAGATACTTGGGAGCGTCCGTCTTGCCTTTGGCGAGGATGCGGCCGCCGAAGGCGATCACGCGGCCGCGCGTATCCTCGATCGGCAGCATAAGCCGGCCGCGAAAGCGATCGTACGGGTCCTTGTCGTCCACGACGATCCGCAGGCCCGCTTCGATCAGCATCGCCTCGGGAAAGCGCGAGAGCGCGCCTTTCAGCGCTTGGCGTCCTTCGGGCGCGAAGCCGAAACCGAAACGCTGCACCGTGTGCGCATCGAACCCGCGCGTGGCCAGATAGGCGCGCGCCGCCTCACCTTCGGGCGCGGCCAGCTGGTTGACGAACCACTCCTGCGCCGCGGCCATCACATCATGCAGGGAATCGCGCTTCTCTGCCGCGCGAGCCTGATGCGGGTCAGGCGCGGGCACGTCCATGCCGGCTTCGGCGGCCAATTCCTTCACCGCATCCATGAAGGCCAGGCCCTGATGATCGGTCATCCAGCGAATCGCATCGCCATGCGCCGAGCAGCCGAAGCAGTGGTAGAAGCCTTTCGCGTCGTTGACGTGGAAGCTAGGGGTCTTCTCGTTATGGAACGGGCAGCAGGCCTTGAACTCGTTGCCCGCCTTGGTCAGGCGAACCGTACGACCGATGAGCGCGGAGAGCGTGACGCGAGAGCGGAGCTGGTCGAGCCATTGGGGGGTCAGCATGGAGGGGCCTGTCCGCGCGATGCTTTAGGACCCCACAAACTCCCCTCCCGCGAGCGGGAGGGGTTGGGGGAGGGCGTGTCTGAAAAGACGTGCGCAATCCGGTTCAGTACTCCGTTCAGACTATCCATGACCTCGGCATTCCAGAAGCGGATCACGGTATAGCCCTGTTTTTCAAGAAAGCGGGTGCGCTTCTGGTCATCATCGACAGCATGGGCGTGGTGCCCACCGTCAACCTCTATCACCAGCCGGTACTCTCGGGAAACGAAGTCACAAATGAAAGGACCGATGGGAAACTGGCGGTTGAATGGGACACCGGCTAGCTTGCGAGCGCTGATCGCGAGCCAGAGCCTGCGTTCGGCTTCGGTAGCGTCGCGGCGAAGTTCGCGGGAGCGCGCCGTGGGGCGGGAGTAGCCTTTGTCGTGGTAGTCCAACTGCTGCTCTTTCGCTGGGCAAACAGGCCCTCCCCCGACCCCTCCCGCAAGCGGGAGGGGAGATTGTGGTGCGCCAGCCCCCGGGGCAGCGCAAATTCTTCTAAGCCAACGCTTCCTTCACCCAACCGCTAGCCTTGCCCATATCCAGCACCGAGCCGTGCCGGGCCTTCAGTTCGGCCATCACCTTGCCCATGTCCTTCAGGCCGCCCGCGCCGGTTTCCGCCTTGATCGCCTCGATCGCGGCCTTGGTATCGGCTTCGGACATCTGCTGGGGCAGGAAATCCTCGATCACCGCCAGTTCCGCCTTTTCTTCCTCGGCTTTTTCCGGCCGACCGCCTTGTTCGAACAGCTGGATCGATTCGCGCCGCTGCTTGACCATCTTTTGCAGCACCTCGATCACCATCGCGTCATCGTCGGTCGGGGCGGCGCCGGTGCGCAGTTCGATGTCCCGGTCCTTTATCTTGGCGAGGATGAGGCGCACCGCGGCGAGGCGTTGCTTGTCGCCGCTCTTCATGCTTGAAATCTGGGCGGCCTTGATCGTGTCGCGGATCATGTTCTGTCGTGTTCCTGAAGGTCTGGAATGAAATCGATGGCGGGAAACTAGTGCGTTTCGTGCGCAATTTCCACCGCGCGCCTTGACGACGGGCGGAACCGCCACTAGCCGCAGCGCCTTAGCACCCATTGGTAGAACTTGTCACCGGAGCGACCCTTCATGGCCGACGCCGCATCTTCGCACGCGCCAAAACCAGACGGAGCGACAGGCGTTCTCGTCCTTGCTGACGGGCACGTCGTCTGGGGCCGAGGTTTCGGCGCTGTCGGAGAGGCTGTGGGGGAGCTGTGCTTCAACACCTCGATGACCGGATATCAGGAGGTGATGACCGATCCCTCCTACGCCGCGCAGATCGTCACCTTCACCTTTCCGCACATCGGCAACGTCGGCATCAACGACGAGGATCACGAATCCAAGGTCGATGGTGCGGTCGGCATGGTCGTGCGCGAGGACGTGACGCAGGCCTCCAACTTCCGCTCGCGCGGTGAGCTGGGTGATTGGCTGGCGCACAAGGGCAAGGTCGGCCTGGCCGGAGTAGACACGCGCGCGATCACGCGGCGTATCCGTTTGTCCGGCGCGCCTAACGCGGTGATCGCCCATGATCCCGAAGGCCGCTTCGATATCCCGGCGCTGATCAAGCGCGCGCAGGACTGGCCGGGCCTCGAAGGCATGGACCTGGCCAAGATCGTCAGCCGCGAGATCGAAGAGCAGTGGGAAGGCTCCACCTGGACGCTGGGGCAGGGCTACGGCCGCTCCTCACGCGATACCCGTCCGCACGCCGTCGCAATCGACTTCGGTTCGAAGGACAACATCTTCCGCAACCTGGTGAAAGCCGGCGCGCGCGTGACGGTGGTTCCCGCCGAGGCGACGCTGGAGACGATCCTGGCGCTGAAGCCCGATGGCGTGTTCCTTTCCAACGGCCCCGGCGATCCGGCGGCGACCGGCATCTATGCAGTGCCGGTGATCCGGGAACTGCTGGCCCGCGACATTCCCGTTTTCGGAATTTGCCTGGGCCACCAGCTTCTCGCTTTGGCGGCTGGTGCCAGGACGCTGAAGATGCACCAGGGCCATCGCGGCGCGAACCATCCGGTGAAGCGCTTGGCCGACGCCGTGGTGGAGATCACCTCGATGAACCATGGCTTCGCGGTCGACACCGAAAGCCTGCCGGAAGACGTGGTGGCGACGCACGTTTCGCTGTTCGACGGCTCCAACTGCGGCATCTCCCTCAGCGGCAAGCGCGCCTTCAGCGTGCAGTACCACCCCGAAGCGAGCCCCGGCCCGCAGGACAGCTTCTATCTATTCAGGCAGTTCGTCGAGATGATGGGAGCGTAGACAATGGCTTACATCCAGCGGTTCGATGTGAAAGATCAGGGTCAGCAGCGTCCACAAGCAGAAGCTATACATGGCGATCTCATCGCTCTCGATTTCAACGGCTCAAAATTCATTCAAATCAACACTGCGGGTTCAATGAATCGGCAAGAAACTAAAAAGCAGAGTCAAAATATCCGCTTGGATGAGGCTGCTTTTCTACAGCTAGTTAAACTTGGTCGTAAGCATTTCGGTCTGGACGCATAATGCCAAAACGCACTGACATCTCCACCATCCTCGTCATCGGCGCAGGCCCGATCATCATCGGCCAGGCGTGCGAGTTCGACTATTCGGGTACGCAGGCGATCAAGGCGCTGCGCGAGGAGGGCTATCGCGTCGTCCTGGTGAATTCGAACCCGGCAACGATCATGACTGATCCGGACATGGCCGACGCGACTTATGTCGAGCCGATCACGCCCGAGATCGTCACGCGCATCATCGAGAAGGAGCGCCCTGACGCGTTGTTGCCGACGATGGGCGGGCAGACCGCGCTGAACTGTGCGCTGGCACTGTTCAACGATGGTACGCTCGATCGCCTGGGCGTGCAGATGATCGGCGCCAACGCCGATGCGATCGACAAGGCGGAGGATCGCCAGCGCTTCCGCGAGGCGATGGACAAGATCGGGTTGGAATCCGCCCGCTCGGTCGTTGCGCATACGCTGGAAGAGGCGCTTGCCGGGCTAGAAATCACCGGCTTGCCCGCGATCATCCGCCCCAGCTTCACGTTGGGCGGCACCGGCGGCGGCATCGCCTATAACAAGGCCGAGTTCGAGACGATCGTGAAGAGCGGCCTCGATGCCTCTCCCACCACCGAGGTGCTGATCGAGGAATCGCTGCTCGGCTGGAAGGAGTACGAGATGGAGGTCGTGCGGGATCGGCACGACAACTGCATCATCATCTGCTCGATCGAGAACGTCGATCCGATGGGCGTCCACACGGGCGATTCCATCACCGTCGCGCCGGCGCTGACGCTGACCGACAAGGAATACCAGATCATGCGCAACGCCAGCATCGCGGTGCTGCGCGAGATCGGCGTGGAGACCGGCGGCTCGAACGTGCAGTTCGCGGTAAACCCCAAGGACGGCCGCCTGATCGTCATCGAAATGAACCCTCGCGTCTCGCGCTCGTCGGCGCTGGCTTCGAAGGCCACCGGCTTCCCGATCGCACGCGTCGCCGCCAAGCTGGCGATCGGTTACACGCTCGACGAGATCATGAACGAGATCACCGGCGCGACCCCGGCGAGCTTCGAGCCGACGATCGACTACGTTGTCACCAAGATCCCGCGTTTTGCGTTCGAGAAGTTCAAGGGCGCGGATCCGCTTCTCACCACCGCGATGAAATCGGTGGGCGAGGTCATGGCGATCGGGCGCAACATCAAGGAATCGATGCAAAAGGCCCTGCGCGGGCTGGAGACGGGCCTTGACGGTTTCAACCGGGTGCCGGCGCTGG
>NZ_CAXYKL010000160.1:0-10758 GCF_964277725.1 uncultured Novosphingobium sp.
GAATGGCCGGCGGAGAAGAAGGACCGGCTGCTGGCCTTGCTGGCGCGCAACCCTGACATCACCGGCGTTCATGACATGCGCACCCGCACGTCCGGCAATCGGGACTTCGTGCAGTTCCACGTCTGGGTCGATCCCGAAATGAGCGTACGCCAGGCGCATCGCGTCATGGACGATATTGAGGCGCGGCTGCAGGCGGAATTTCCGGATGTGGAAATCCTGATCCATCCCGATCCCGAGGGATTGGTGGATGAAGAGGGCCCCGCGTCCCGCGACGTGCTGCCCAATACTTGCGATGTCGCCGATTATCTGGCCGATCAACACAAGAGCCACGCCTGATGCCTACCGTCCCCTACTGGCATGTCGATGCGTTCGCCGATCGTCCGTTCGGCGGCAACCAGGCGGCGGTGATGATCCTGAAAGCCTGGCCGGATGACGCGGTGCTGCAGGCGATCGGCGCGGAGAACATGTTCGCCGAAACCGCCTTCGTGGTGCGCGATGATACCGGCGCGGCGGATTGGGAGCTGCGCTGGTTCACGCCGACGTGCGAGATCCGGCTGTGCGGCCACGCCACGCTGGCGTCCGGGCATGTGTTGCTGGGCCTCGAGCCGCAGCGGGCGCACGTCACCTTTCGCACGCGCAAGGCCGGCATCCTGGAAGTGCGGCGCGATGGCGAAATGCTGGCGCTGGGCTTGCCGTCGATCCCGACGCAGCGCGGCGAGCACGCGGGCGCCGTGGCGTTGCTGGGGGCGGGGGCGGCGGAAACCTGGCGTTCGCCACTGGGCTACAACGTGTTCCTCTACCCTGACGAGGCGGCGGTGCGCGCGCTGACGCCCGATTTGCGGGGGCTGGCGGCGCTGGGCGATGACCAGTTCATCGTCACCGCGCCAGGCGTGGAGACCGATATCGTCAGCCGCGTGTTCGTGCCCGGTGGCGGCGTGGACGAAGATAGCGTGACGGGATCCGCCCACGCGGTGCTGACCCCGTTCTGGGCGGCCAGGCTGGGGCGGGAGGGCTTCACCGCCTACCAGGCCTCACAGCGGGGCGGCCTGCTGACGTGTCGTCTGGACGGCGAGACGGCCTGGCTGGGCGGCCCTTGCGTGACCGTGGTGGAGGGCCGCTTCACGTTTTGAGGGGGTAGGCTTACCTGTTTACCTCGTTCTCACGAACGGAGATGGTTCGAACTTCCATCACAAGAACGACCCTACCCCGGAAACAGCTCCAGCAGCGCGCCGATGTGATCGTGCAGCACCGCTTCCTGCTGCGGCGTCGAGTATCCCAGGCGCACGACGGTGAGCAGCTGTCCCGGCGAGCCGACGACATATTGCCCATACTCGCCCCGGCAGGCGAACAGGTCCTTGCGGCCTTGACCGGGCCAGAGGGGTGAGACGCCCTCGGGCGGTGTGCCGTTCAGCCACACCCCTGCGCCATAGGCGGGGTTGCGCGGCGAGGGCTTGCGCATGAAGGTGACCCAGCGGTGCGGCAGCACTTGCGCGCCTTTGACCGAGCCGGTGTGGCGCAGGAACTCGCCCAGCATCGCCCAGCTGCGGGCGGGGGCCAGCAACATCGAAGAGCCGACCATCGTGCCCGCCCGGTCGAAGCTGACTTGCGTGCCTTTCATGCCCACCGGCTCCAGCACGCGGGTGCGCAAGTAGTCGCTCACCCAGCGCCGTCGAATCGCCGGATCGCGGCTGTCGGTCAGCGCGCGGCCGGCCAAGTCGGCCAGGATCACGCCGGTGGCGGAGGACGGCTCGAACTTCTGCCCGGCGGGCGATTCCAGCGGCTGCGCCTCAGCATAGGCGGCCATGTCGTCCCGCCCATCCAGGAACAGCATGCGCATCCGGTCAGACTTGCGCTCGGGCTCGCCGCTCTGCTGCGCTGTTTCGGCATGGCGCAGGCCGGAACGCATCTGGAGCAGCTGGCGCAGCGTGATCTCGCCACGTGGATCCCCAGGCCGCTGCCAATCGGGCACCGGCGCAGTTTCGTCCATGCGCAGGCGGCCGTCGCTGACCAGCTGGCCGATCATCAGCGCGGTGACGCATTGCGCCATCGACCAGCCGTTCAGCGGCGTCTTCTCGCCGATGCCGGGGCCGTAGCGCTCCGCCACCACGCTGCCGCGCTTCATCACCAGCAAGGCCTGCGTGGTGCCCACCGATTCGGCATCGAACAGGGCATCGATCTGGCGCGCGAGCGGGATGCGCGGCGCGCCGCCGTCATCGCGAATGGCGGCCTGCGCCTCCGCGCTGGGCGGGGGCGGGCCCTCCTGTCCACCGCCGCATCCGGCCAGGAACGGCACGGAGACTGGCAGCAGGGCAAGGGCAAGGATAAGGGGCAGACGACGCGACTTCATTCGCGCGGGTGATGTGCGAGGCGTGAGACGATGGCAACAGGGCAGGTGAGCGAAATGCGGCAGCGCCAGCCAGCGCGCTGGGGAAGAAACCTGCTGCTGCTTGCCGTGCTGCTGGTCGTGGCGCTGACCGCGTGGTCGTGGACGCGCCTGCGCGTCACCGCCCGTACCAACACCGCCTTGGCCGCGCAGACCGGCTGCCTGTGCCGTTTCGCCGCCGGTCGCTCGCTGGCTTCGTGCGAGGCGGACCCTGCCGTCAAGCGCGACTGGGTGGGGCTGCACCAGGATGCCGTCGCGCGCTCGCTGACGGCCAGCGTGCCCTTGCTCGCCAGCCAGACCGCGCGCTGGTCGCCCGAAGCGGGATGCGTGATGGACGGGTGGAAGGACTAGGCGGAAGGGCCTCTGCCGTTATCCAGCGGCGCGCTCACCGCTGTTTCTTGGTGATCGTCGCGGTGAAGTCCGGATCCTTCTTCGCCACCCAATCCACGAACTTGCGCACGTTGGGGTTCAGCAGCAGGCCTTCCACGTCCATCCCGTGGCGCTGCAGTTCGGAGTTGGTGAAGTTGGCGATCAGGGTCTGCTGACAGATCGGGTGCATCGGCACGACATCGCGGCCGCCCCGGCTTTTGGGTACGGGATGATGCCACACGATCGTCTGGCCGGTTGGCCTGCCGCAGAGCCAGCAGGGGACGGGCGGCGGTGCGGTTTCCTCTTCCTGCGGTTCGGAATCGTCGTAGCCGCCCTTGCGGTGCTTTCGGGCCATGCGTGTTACTCCTGAATCGCCGAAGTGGTGCCGGCGATCCAGCCGCCACCCACAACGCGCTCGCCCGCGTAGATCACTGCGGCTTGTCCGGGGGCGACGCCATATTCTGGTTCGGCGAAGCGGATGGTCGTCGCCGCGCCATCGCCAAGCGGACCGTCCACCATCACCGGCACCGGTTTTGCCAGCGAACGGACCTTGGCGGTCAACGGGCCATCGGGCACCGGCCCGATGCGATTGGTTTCATCGATCCGCGCCGCGCTGACGCCCAGCATCACTCGCGGGCCGACGAGGACGCGGCGACTGTCCGCCTCGATGCCCACGACATAGAGCGGCTGGGCCTGTCCGCCGATCTCCAGCCCCCGGCGCTGGCCCACGGTGTAGTGGATCACCCCGCGATGTGTGCCCAGCACTTCCCCGGTGGCGGCGTGGACGATTTCGCCCGGCGCATCGGCTTCGGGGCGGATGGCGCGCACGATCTTGGCATAGTCACCATCGGGCACGAAGCAGATGTCCTGGCTGTCAGGCTTGGCGGCGTTGCGCAGACCTGCCGCTTCGGCCAGGCGGCGCACTTCGGGCTTGGGCAGGCCGCCCAGCGGGAAGCGCAAAAAGTCCAGCTGCGCCTCGGTAGTGCCGTAGAGGAAATAGCTCTGGTCCCGCGCCGGATCGAGCGCGCGGTGCAGTTCCGGGCCCGCCGCACCGATCACGCGGCGCACGTAGTGGCCGGTCGCCAGGCAATCCGCGCCCAGATCGCGCGCCATGGCGAACAAGTCGGTGAACTTAGGCCCCATGTTGCAGCGGATGCACGGGATCGGCGTGCGCCCGGCCATGTAATCGTCGGCGAAGCGTTCCACCACGTCCTCGCGAAAGGCGCTTTCGTGATCGAAGACGTAGTGCGCGATGCCCAGGCGATCGGCCACGGCCCGCGCATCGCGAATATCGTCACCCGCGCAGCACGCGCCCTTGCGTCCGGTGGCGGCGCCATAGTCATACAATTGCAGGGTGACGCCGATCGTCTCGGCCCCGCTGGCGGCGGCGAGAGCGGCCACGACCGAACTGTCCACCCCGCCGGACATGGCGACGACGATGCGCCGCGCACTCAGCGGAGCGTGCATTTGGAACAGTTCGGCGAAATCCAGGCCGGCAATCTGGGATGCAGGAGTCATCCGCGCGCCATAGCCGGTCATGCCGTATTTGGCCAATCTACGCGATTTTGCGGAAGCACCGGGCAAGCAATCGCGGCCCATGGCGCAAGTATCCTAAATAACGGGTAAATCCGGAGTTTACCGGCTCTTGACCATAGCGGGTGTAGAGCCGGTTGCATGGACATGTCGCTAAACCTTGACGGGATGGTCCCGGTTTTTGCCGGAGATCCGCCAGCCGTCCGCCCCGTGCATCCACGGTGGCCGGATCTGCTGGCTCGAATGGTCGCGTCGCGGGAGGCAAGTGCCTCTATCGCAAGAGAAACAAGGAGAGGCGCTGTTGTGATGCAGGGCAGTTTCGATGAATTCACGGCAGCCTGCCTGGCCAGCTTTCCGCGCTTTCGGCACCTTTCTGTTAACCCAATCAATTCAGCCAATCGCAAGTCCGGCGGGATCATAGCCTCACCCGTCGCCGGCGTAACCAGAACCGGTGGGCGAGGGTAACGATGATCGAAAACCAGAAAATCCGGCCGGCGCAAGTGATCGGCCCACTCGGTGAGCCGCTTACACTGGACTCCCTGCCGCCGCCCAGCACCACGCGCTGGGTCGTGCGCCGCAAGGCCGAAGTGGTCGCCGCGGTGAACGGCGGGCTGCTGTCGATCGACGATGTGTGCGAGCGCTACCAGTTGACGCTGGAAGAGTTCGCTTCATGGCAGCGCGCGGTCGATCGCTCGGGCATGCAGGGCCTGCGGGTCACCCGCATCCAGCACTATCGCGATCTTTACGAGCGTCAGCAGAAGTATTGATTCAGTCCTTGTCCCGTGATCGCGGGACAAGCGCAAGATGATGGGATGGCGGCTGCTGGCAAAGCGGGCCGCCATTTCTGATTCCAGAGTGCGATCGTGGCGAAAAAACCACGCTGCCATCGACGTTCGTCGATCGCAGAAGGCGCGTTTCGACTTCCTGTTTGCCACTGCAAGGCCCCGGGTCTATGCCGCCACGCATGGAATCTGCCGGTGCGGGCAGGGTTTGCGGCCGCTTGTGGCGCGCCTTGGCAGCACCGGCTTGCAGCGGCGTCGGGATGGCTCGGCGCGGCCCGGGTAGCAAGCATGAACTACGACACGAAGATCGACACGCCCGGCAGCCTTGAAGCTGACGCTGATGCGCGTGTGATCGAGGTGCATCACCTGGATGACACGGCAGAGCGTCCGTCCCGTCGGCGGCTCTGGCTGATCGGCGGCGCGGTGGTGCTGGTCCTGCTGGTGGCATGGCTGCTGATGCGTTCGCGCGACGACAAGCCGATCGATCCCAATGCCGGCGCGCAAGTGCCCGTGGTCAGCGTGTCCGCGCCCGGCCGAGCCTCGATCGCGGGTGAGATCACCGGCACGGGTTCGATCGCCGCCCGGCGGGAGATGCCCGTGGGTGCCGTGGGCGAAGGCGGCCAGGTCGTCAGCGTGCTGGTCGATGCCGGGGACTGGGTGCGCAAGGGCCAGCCGCTCGCGGTGATCGACCGTTCGGTGCAAGTGGAGCAGGCCGCCAGCCTCGCCGCGCAAGTCGATGTCGCCGCTGCCGATGCGCGTCTGGCGCAGGCCAACCTCGATCGCGCCTCACAGCTGGTTTCGCGCGGGTTCATTTCCAAGGCCAACATTGATCAACTGACCGCCACGCGCGATGCCGCCAATGCCCGCGTGAAAGTGGCGCGGGCGCAGCTGGCGGAAGCGCGGGCGCGCAACAATCGGCTCAACATCGTCGCGCCCGAGGCCGGCCTGGTGCTGACCCGTGCGGTCGAGGCGGGGCAAGTCGTCACCGGCGGCAGCGGCGTCCTGTTCCGCATCGCCAAGGGCGGCGAGATGGAAATGATCGCACGCCTTTCCGAGGACGATCTGGCCAAGCTGTCGGTCGGCGTGCCGGCGCAAGTCACGCCGGTCGGCTCTGACCGCGCCTTCGCCGGGCAGGTCTGGCAGTTGTCGCCCGTGGTGGACCAGCAGGACCGCCAGGGCGTGGCCCGCGTCGCGCTGAACTATTCGCCCGATCTGCGGCCTGGCGGCTTTGCCACCGCCCGCATCACCTCGGGCAACGTCGTCGCCCCGCGCCTGCCGGAATCGGCCATCCTCAGCGATGACAAGGGCGCTTTCGTCTATGTCGTCAATAAGGACAGCCGGGTGGAGCGCCGCGCGGTGCGCACCGGCGTCGTCACCGCCGAAGGCATCGCCATCGTCGATGGCCTGAGCGGCTCCGAGCGCGTGGTTCTGCGCGCGGGCGGTTTCCTCAATCCTGGAGACAAGGTGAAGGCCCGCCGTGTCGGGCAGGGCGGTCAGGCGAACTGAGCCATGGGCATGCGCAACATATCGGCATGGTCGATCCGCAATCCGATCATCCCGATCGTGTTCTTCCTGGGCCTGTTGGTGGCCGGCATCGTCTCGTTCATGCGCATGGACGTGAACAACATGCCGGACGTCGAATTTCCCGGCGTGATCGTCCAGGTCTCGCAGCCCGGCGCCGCGCCGACCGAGATCGAGACGCAGATCACGCAGATCGTGGAAGGGGCGGTCCGCTCCATCCCCGGCATCGAATCCATCCAGTCCACCGCCTCCGAAGGCAGTTCGCAGACGCTGGTGTTCTTCAACGTCGGCACCAACCCAGATGTCGCCACCAACCAGGTGAAGAACGCGGTCGATCAGGTCCGCTCGCAGCTGCCCGAAGGCATTCTGGAGCCGCAGGTCACCAAGATCGAGGCGGGCGGCGGCGGTTCCATCGCCTACTTCGCGGTCAGTGCCGATGACATGACGATGGAGCAGCTCAGCTGGTTCATCGATGATACCGTGGCCAAGAGCCTGCTGGGCGTGCCTGGCCTGGCCAAAGTGGAGCGCAACGGCGGCGTCGATCGCGAAATCCGCGTGGTCATGGAGCCGGACCGCATGCAGTCGCTGGGCGTCACCGCGCGTGACGTGAACAATGTGCTGCGCGCCACCAACGTGGACGCGGCGGGCGGCAAGGCCGAAATTGCCGGATCGCGCCAGTCCGTGCGCGTGCTGGGCAATGCCAGCGATGCCTATGCCCTGTCGCAGACGCGCCTCAACCTGGGCAACGGCCGCTCGGTGAAGCTGGGCGATGTCGCCCATGTGAGCGACGGTTATTCCGAGCAGGTGCGCATCGCCAAGCTGAACGGGCGCGAAGTGGTGACCTTCGGGTTCGAGCGTGCGCTCGGCGCCTCCGAAGTCACCGTCTACGAAGGCGCGATGCAGAAGCTGGACGCCATAAAAAAGGAGAACCCTGAGGTTCACTTCACCCAGCTGTTCACCACCGTGGATTACACCAAGGACCAGTACACCAGCTCGATGGAAGCACTGGTGGAAGGCGCGGTGCTGGCGATCGTGATCGTCTATCTGTTCCTGCGCGATTGGCGCGCGACGATGATCTCCGCGCTGGCTATCCCGCTTTCCGCGATCCCGACGTTCTGGTTCATGGACTTGCTGGGCTTCACGCTCAACTTTCTGTCGCTTCTCGCGCTCAGCCTGGTGGCGGGGGTGCTGGTGGACGATGCCATCGTCGAGATCGAGAATATCGTGCGCCATATGCGCATGGGCAAATCGGCCTATCAGGCCTCGATCGACGCGGCGGACGAGATCGGGCTGGCGGTGGTCGCCACCACGTTCTCGATCGTGGCGGTGTTCCTGCCGGTGGGCCTGATGCCGGGCATTCCGGGGCAGTTCTTCAAGGCGTTCGGCCTGACCGTGGTCGCCGCGGTGCTGATGAGCCTTGCCGTCGCGCGCGTGATCACGCCGATGGTGGCGGCCTATTTCCTGAAAGCCCACGGCCACGCCGAGCATGGCGGCGGCAAGGCGATGGACTGGTACTTGCGCGTGCTGGGCTGGACGCTGGATTCGCGCGAATCCCACCGCCTGCGCGCCCGGGTGCGGCGCGCGCCTTCACGGGTGTGGTTCTATCCGCTTGGCTTGCTGCTGCTGCTGGCGATCCTGGGCGCGGGCATCGGCGCGGCGCTGGGCGTGTTCCAGATCGTGGACAAGGGCCTGCGCGGCATCGGCTTCGATCGCACCGCCTTCATCCTCTCGGCGGTGATTGCGCCGATCGTGACGCCGCTGGTCGTGCTGCTGCTGGGCAAGCTGGCGCGCGCGATGGTCGGCGTGCTTGGCGCGTTCGGCCGCTGGTACAGCTATCTGACCGATCGCGTGGCCGCCCGGATGCGGGATCATCGCTTCTATGCGTTCTGCGCCGGGATCTACGCGCTGGTCGTCACCTTCGCGTTGCTGGCGGGCGCGCCGCAGCAGTTCCAGCCCAACACCAACGAGGACACCAGCCGCGTCAACATCGAGATGGTGCCGGGCACGACGATCCAGCAGACCTCCGCCGTGGCCACCCGCGTCACCCGCCTGATCGAGGCGCAGCCCGAGGTGAAGCTGGTGATGCAGGCCGCGCGCGAAGGGGCAGGCACGCTCTACATCACCCTAAAGCCCGCCAATGAGCGCGAGGCAACGAGCATCCAGTTCGAGCGGCGGCTGGCCCCGCAGCTTCAGCAGATCCCGGACGCGCGGGTCAGCTTCGCCACGCAATCGGGCGGGTTCGGTTCGGGCCGGGATATCTCGGTCATGCTGTCGGGCAGCAATCCCGACCAGCTTCAGGCCGCCGCGCAGACGCTGGTGGAGCAGATGCGCGCCGTTCCGGGCGTGGTCGCCCCGCGCATCGCCGCCGACCTCAAGCGGCCCGAACTGGTCGTCGTGCCCCGGCTCGATCTGGCGGCGCAGTTGGGCGTCACCACCGCCTCGCTCAGCCAGACGATCCGCATCGCCACACTGGGTGAGATCGACCAGAACGCCGCCAAGTTCTCTCTGACCGACCGGCAAGTGCCGATCCGCGTGATCCTGCCCGCCAGTTCGCGCCGCGATCTTGCCACGATCGAGAACCTGCCGGTGCCCACCGCCACCGGCGGATCGGTGCCGCTCAGCCGCGTCGCCGAGATCCGCTTCGGCGCGGGGCCGACGCAGATCCAGCGCTACAACCAGGCACGGCGCATCTTCGTGGGCGCGGACCTTGGCCCCGGCCAAGTGAAGGGCCCGGTAATGGAAGCGATCCAGAAGCTGCCGATAATGCAGGACCTGCCCACCGGCGTCTCCAACGCCCCCGTGGGTGAGGACAAGTGGCAGGGCGAGATGATCAACAGCTTCATCGTCGCCGTGGTCAGCGGTATCTTCCTGGTCTTCGCGGTGCTGGTGCTGCTATACAAGCGGTTCGTCTCGCCGCTGGTCAACATGGCCTCGCTGCTGCTGGCGCCCTTGGGCGGATTGCTGGCGCTGACGATCCTGGGAGAGCCGGTTTCGATGCCGGTCTATATCGGCTTGCTGATGCTGCTGGGCATCGTCGCCAAGAACTCGATCCTGCTGATCGATTTCGCGCTGGAAGAGATGGAGCGCGGCGTGGACAAGATGGAGGCGATCATCGATGCGGGCCGCAAGCGCGCGCAGCCAATCGTGATGACCACCGTGGCGATGACCGCGGGCATGGTGCCCACCGCGCTCTCGATCTCGGGCGACGGCGCGTTCCGCCAGCCGATGGGCGTCACCGTGATCGGCGGCCTGGTGCTGTCCACGATCCTGACGCTGGTGATCGTGCCTGCCGCCTTCAGCCTGGCGGACGGCTTCGAGAAGCGCATCGGCCCCAAGCTGCGCCGCACCTTCCTGACGTTCGACCCCAAGCTGCACGGCGAATCGCGCCCGCTCGGGGCCGGGGGGACCCTTCCGGCCGAATAGGCGTTTAGCGGCGGATGACGGGGCTGTTTGGCAAAAGCGAGGAAGGTCGTTTCGCGCAGAGGCGCAGAGGCGCAGATAGGGCGTATCCGGCCGTAAGGCCAATCGATACGCCAAGAGTACGGCTTGTCGCGCCCGATGATCGAAAAGCCGGCTTTACCGCAAGCGCTGCATCTCTCCGCGCCTCCGCGCCTCTGCGCGAACCCGTCTTTTCTTCCATCATCGTCGACGTCCGCTGATGTCGGCCAAGACAAACCGAACCGGGCCATCTCCCGATCGTGCCCGCGTGATGCGCCGCACCGCCACCGGGCTGCTGCTGTTGATGGCGGCAGCCTTCGTCGCCCTGCAGCTGCTGCGCGGAAGCCATCCGGCCTGGGGATACGCGATCGCCTTTACCGAGGCGGCGATGGTGGGCGGGTTGGCGGACTGGTTCGCCGTCGCCGCGCTGTTCCGCCGTCCGCTGGGCCTGCCGATCCCGCACACCGCGATCATCCCGACCAACAAGGACCGCATCGCCGATACCATGGCGGTGTTCCTGAAGGACAATTTCCTGACGCCGCAAGTCGTGGCGCGGCGGCTCGTCGGGTTCAACCTCGCCGCCGCGGCGGGCACATTCCTTGCCGACCCGGACCGGAGCGGGCAATCGCGGCTGCGCGCGGGCGCGGCCAACTTGCTGGCCGACGTGCTGGAATCGCTCGACCCCGAACGGCTCGGCACCCAGGTCCGCGCCGGGCTGGTGCATCAGCTGGA
>NZ_CAXYKL010000161.1:0-9353 GCF_964277725.1 uncultured Novosphingobium sp.
CAGTACGATTGGAATGTCGGGCTGGCGGCGGCGCCGGTCGTGCAGGCGGCTATCGTCCTTTCCCCGGCGGACCGGGCGGACGCGCAACGGCGGGTCTATGCCGGCTATGTCGATCTTGGCATATATCTTATGGACGCATGGTACATCGGTGCGGCGGTGCGGGCCGAGCATTACAGCGACGGATCGGGCAGCCCGGTCGGGTTTAAATTGAACTCGCGTTTCGAGATCAGCCCCGCCTTTGCCTTGCGCGGCACCGTCGGAACGGGGTTTCGCGCCCCTTCACTGACGCAATCCGCCTATGCACAGACGGACGGGCGCACCGCCCTGGTCTTCAATCCCGCCACGGGCCGGACAGAGGTGACCGCTACTGTCGCCAAGCTTGTCACGCCGGACTCTGCTCTGGGAGCTTTGCTGGGGGCAAAGCCGCTTAAGTCCGAGAGAAGCTGGAACGCGGGCGCCGGGTTCGTCATCACGCCAGGATCGAATATCAGCATCACGGCGGATGGTTACTACATCAAGATCAAGAACCGTATCGAACGGTCGGGTCGACTGTTCGGATCAGGCATTACCGCCATCCTCAACGCCAATGGCCTTAGCGGTGTTGAGCAAGCCGAATACTTTTTTAACGCGGTGGATACGTCCACCCGTGGTGTCGACGTAGTGGCTGATTGGTCGCACACCAGCGGGCTGGGTAAAATGAATTTGAATGCGGCGTTCAACTACAACAAGACCAGGATTGACAAGCTACCGGCCACGCCGACGCAGTTACTAGGGGCGAACGGTACTTCCCTGCTGGGCGTGGGGTCGGTGTTCTTCGGTGGCGATCGAATTGGCGAGTTGGAGGTAATTAATCCACGCACCAAGCTTGTGCTGAATGGTTCCTGGGCACAGGGGATCTTGGGATTATCTTTCACCACGACGCGCTATGGCAAGTATACGCAGCGCACGGCGGCGGGGGACGATCGGGCATTCGGCGCGAAGTGGATCACAGATGTCAATGCATCGTTGGCGGTGACCAGCTTTGCTACTTTGCAGTTCGGTGCGACGAATGTCTTCAACGTCAGGCCCGAAACCAACGGACCCGGCAGCCCCCAGACGGGCCAAGGATATTACGGACCATCACCTTTCAACCCCAACGGTGGATACTATTATGGCCGCGTCGCCGTCAGCTTCTGATCGTCGATCGTTCCTGGGAGGGGCACTGGGGCTGGGCGTGCTGCCGTGGCTGGGTGCATGTGGCCGTGGGGATCGCGGCGCGCTGGTCATGGGCGATCAGGTGCATCTGGTGGAAAGCCGGATGAAGGCTGCGGGCCAGCTTGATGATCTTCCATACCGCATCACCTGGGCGAATTTCCCAGGAGCCGCGCCTTTGCTGGAAGCGTTGAACGCCGGCGCGGTAGATACCGCTCCTGCGGGCGACCTGCCGGTAATCCTGGCGGCGGCCGCTGGCTGTCGGCTCAAGATCGCGGCGGTAACGCGGATGTCGGATCAGGCGATGGCGATCGTGGTGCCGCGCGGGTCCACTATCCAGTCTGTCGCTGACCTGGCAGGCCAATCCGTAATCGTCTCCAGCGCGCGGGGCAGCATATCCCACTACATGTTGCTGGAAGCACTGAACGAGGCGCGCATTCCGATCTCCTCGGTGCGCATTGGGTTCATGCTGCCCAACGAGGCTGCGTCCGCGTTCGCCACAGGGCAGATTGACGCTTGGGCGACGTTCGGGACATATCAAGTCCGCGCCGAGGCTGAAGGCGCCCGTATCCTACGGGACGGTGCAGGGATCGGCCCAGGCTATTCAACGATAGTGGTCTCAGAAGCCGCGCTGGCCGACCCTGCGAAGCGCACCGCGATAGGCGATTATCTTGAGCGGTTGCGACGCGCGTCGTTGTGGAGCCAGCAGCAGCCCGACGCCTATGCCAAGCTGTATTCCAAACAGACCGGGATGGATCTTGCCGTCACCAAGGCGTGGGTGGCGCGCGAGAGACCGGCCTTCACGGCGCCCGATGCCACTTTCGTGGCGGCGTTGCAGCGAGCCTCCGATCGCTTCTACCGCCCGTACGGGGTTTTACCTCGCAACGTTGACGTGGAGGCACTGATCGCACCCGGGCTGATCGGCGCTTAAGACCTTTGTCCGCCTCGTTCTGAAAATCCTCATGGCGCCATCGAAACGGAATGATGAGCATGAAAGATCAAGCACGACCGAAGGCGATGGCCGGGCAGCCCACGTGGAGCCGCCGCGCCGTGATCGCGAGCGGGGCCGCCATCGCGGCGCTTTCCGTCAGCGGTTGCGCGCGGCAGTCCGCCATGCCGCTGCGGGTGGCGATCACAGGCAAAGGGGCAAGCGATACCCGCCTGCTCCTTAAGGCGGCGGGGCTGGCGCCGGACTTTCCAGTCCAATACTCAGAATTTCAATCCGGGCATCTCGTTATTGAGGCTTTGAACAGCGATGCGTTAGATTTTGGAGGCAGCAGCGAGATTCCGCCGGTCTTCTCCGCCGCCTCTACCGTCCAAAGCTTTCTACAGGTGGGGGTCCTGCATGGTGACGTGAACAATCAGGCCGTGCTGGTTCCCAAAGGCTCCGCCATCCGCGATCTGCGAGACCTGAAAGGCAAGCGGGTAGGTTATGTCCGCGCCACGACATCGCAATACTTCCTGATCGAGATGCTACGTTCCGTCGGTCTGTCGTGGTCGGATATTGAGCCGGTGGCACTGACGGTGTCGGACGGTGTCGCCGCCTTCTCGCAAGGTGCGTTGGATGCCTGGGCGATCTACGGCTACGTGATCCAGCTTGCCATCGCGACGCAAGGAGCCACGGTGCTCCGGACAGCGCTGGGATTTCTCTCGGGAAACTATCCCGTGCTGGCGCATCGCAACGCTCTGGCAAATAGGGAAAAGGCGGCGCACGTGCTGACCTACATGCGGTTGGTGAGCGAAGGCTACGCCTGGGCTCGGGACCATCAATATAAGTGGGCCCACCTGGTAGCAGCAGAGATCGGCGTTCCGGTCTCTTACGTGCAGGACCAGCTTCGCGAGCAGAGCGCGCCATTTCAGCTGCAACCAGTGACGATAGAAGCAATCCGCTCGCAACAAGTGGTTGCAGATGTATTTACCCGAGCGGGTCTGATTCCAAATCATGTCGACATGACCCGGTTGTGGGACATGCGGTTCAATGCCGACATCATGAAAGGCTGATCATGGCGGCTCAACTTGATGCAGACGTCGCAAACTCGCTGAATGATGCCACTCTCGATCAGATTACCAGACATTTGGCGAAAACGGCCGAACGTTACGACAGGGCCGGCGAATTTCCCCAGGCGGCGTTCGACATTCTGGCACGGCAAGGGCTGATCGGGCTAACTGTTTCTCGCGATCTGGGCGGACAGGGGGCCGGCTATGTCGATACCTTGCGCGTGCTGGGCGCGGTGGCGAAGGGCGATCCTTCCGCCGCCTTGATCCTGTTCATGACCTACGCATTCCACGCGGGGGAGGCCAAAGGCGGTCGCTGGCCGGCCGCAGTTTACAAAAAACTGGCGCGTGAGGCGTTGGCCGGTCGCGGTTTGATCGGGACATTTCGGGTCGAGCCTGAGTTGGGAACCCCTGCCCGCGGCGGGTTGCCCAAAACAACCGCGCGCCAAACGGCAGATGGCTGGCGGATCGTCGGGGAGAAGATCTATTCCACCGGATCGACTGGACTGGACTGGTTCGCGGTGTGGGCGCGTACCAACGAGGCGGAACCTCGCGTCGGCCTGTTCCTGATCGACTCTTCCAGTCCAGGCATAACGATCGTGCCCGAATGGGATCACTTGGGCATGCGTGCGACCGTCAGCCACAGGGTCGTGTTCGACGATACACTGGCCCCGACATCGGCGGCAGTCGATGTACGACGGCCGGAGGAATGGGTGCTCCCCACCGGTCAGGCGAATGGGCCGGTTCTGTGGAATGCGCTGGCGATCGCGGCCATCTACGATGGTGTGGCCCGGGCTGCGCGAGACTGGCTGGCGGGCTACCTGAATGATCGTGCACCCGCTAATCTAGGGGCACCGCTGGCAACTTTGCCGCGTGTGCAGGAAAAGTTCGGTGAGATCGAGGCGCTGCTGCAGGTCAACCGGACGTTGATCTTCAGCGCGGCGCAGGCGGCGGATGGTGGCGAGCTTCCGTCCGCAGACAGCGCCAACATCGTCAAGCACGTCGCCACCACAAATGCGATCCAGGCTGTGGCCATCGGTCTGGAACTGACAGGTAATCCCGGGATCAGCCGGAACCATCCGCTGGAGCGCCACTACCGCGACGTGTTATGCAGTCGTATCCACTCGCCACAGGCCGATACCATCCTGATCGGCGCGGGGCGGGCCGGGCTTTCGCGATGAGCCTGGTCGTGGCGAGCCAGCTCGGCCCGGAATTCGATGCGGAACTGGCCGCGCTTCCGTTTGATCCCAAGATTGTCTCTGTGAATGGAGACGAACCGTGGCGGGTGGCTGATGAATCCGACGTGCTTGTCGTACGTCCATCGCCGCAATGGCAGGCCATGCGCGAAAAGCCGGTACCCTCAGGCTGGCCAGGTCGTTTGCGTTGGGTATTCTCCGCTTCCACCGGGATCGACACCTATCCTGCCTGGCTGCTGGATGCGCCTCTGGTAACCTGTGGGCGAGGCACAGCGTCTGACGAAATCGCGGATTACGTGATGGCGGCAATATATCAGCGATCGAAGAACCTCGATGCTGTGACAGTGCGTTCCGCCGCCGAATGGCGCGTTCAGTCCCTGGGGGGCGTGATGGGGTCCACTGTCGGGATCCTGGGCATGGGCGCGATCGGACAGGCCGTGGCCAGTCGAGCGCTGGCCTTGGGAATGCGGGTCGTCGGAGTGCGGAGACGCGATACAGGCGCGGCCATCCCCGGCGGCGTCGAGTTGTTGACCGGATTTGCCGAGGTGGTAAAGCGGGCGGATCACATCGTGATCGCCTTGCCTTCCACGCCTCAGACCTTTCGAATAGTCAATGCCGCATTGCTGGCCCGGGCAAAGCCGGACGCACACCTTATCAATGTGGCGCGCGGTGCGATCGTCGACCAAAAAGCATTGGTGGACGCGCTGGACGCGCAGCGCCTGGGCTTCGCGACGCTAGATGTCACCGATCCGGAGCCGCTGCCCGAAGGCGATCCACTTTACACGCATGCCAAAGTTCGTCTGACCCCGCACATCTCGGCGCATTCCGAGGCCGTGCGCGATCGATTGCTGGAAAAGCTCAAACGCGATCTCTGCCTCTTCGCCAAGGGAGAGCAACCCGGCGACGTGGTGGATCCTGTCAGCAGGTACTGACGATGGTTGTATAAGGGGCTCTCAATACGAAAACAGAAAAGCTCGATTGTTGCCCTGCAGAATAGTCCGCAAGCTTGATCGCCGACATCAGCTGATGCGGCCTTCAGGAGACATTTGCCATGGCCACGGCTTTTAAGATTAATCCCGGCGCGGTCACGGAAGCAGAGTGGAAAGTACGCATCGATCTGGCCGCGTTTTATCGCGTCGCCGCGCTCTACAACTTTGATGACTTCATTTATACGCACATCTCTGCCCGTGTCCCGGGCCCTGATGCTCATTTCCTCATCAATCCCTTTGGTCTGGCTTTCGAGGAAATCACGGCATCCAGCCTGGTCAAGATCGACCTCGACGGCAACATCCTTTCAGACAGCGAGTATGGCATCAACTATGCCGGCTTCGTAATCCATTCCGCGATCCACGCCGCGCGGGATGACGCGCACTACGTCGCGCATTTTCACACGGCTGATGGGATGGGCACATCAGCGCATAAAGAGGGCCTGTTGCCAATCAGCCAACGCTCTTTGGCGATAATACCCCGGTTGTCCTATCACGATTACGAAGGCATTGCCCTCAATCTCGATGAACGCGAGCGTCTGGTTCGCGATCTGGGGGACACCAAGCTGATGCTGCTGCGCAATCACGGTACGCTTGCCCTCGGCAGCACTCCTGGCGAAGCCTGGAGCGGGATTTATCAGTTGGAGACCGCTTGTTCCGTCCAGGTGGCAGCATTGGCAGGTGGGCGTGACCATGTGCTGATCGCACCAGAAGCGGCACAGGAAGAAATGCGGCGGCAATTGCAGCAACGCCCGCCAGCCGCGCTTTCCAAGCAGGGGGGCAAACCACACGACCAACTGGTGTGGGAAGCCGCTTTGCGGAAGGTGAAGCGCGAGCTTCCAGGCTTCGACACCTGATCGTGCCGGTGCCAGATCGATGCAAAAATCGCCGATCTGACACATGCTTCCCTGGCGTACACCTAGGTATCCTAACGCGTTTTGAACGGCCAGGGGTCTCTGATCTTGAGCGAAGCGAAAGGCTATCCAATGCCCGAGGGTGATCCGTCGCAACGTGCGACTGGGGGTCCTCGATCTGCTTATATGAGCAACTCTCATATATCGAATGCCTTAACTCTATTGATATAGTAGTCTATTTCCGTTCTTCAGCGTCGGGTCGGAATTCACCGACGGATGAGGGTATCGTGATCGAGACTGCAAGAAATCGTCTTCCTGGAATGGGCCGGCCCAAGAAGGTTGGCCGGATACCATCCCATGGTCGCAGTGCACGCCCATATGGTATCATGACGAATAGGGTCTTCGGTTCGGTGTCCGTGATCTCACGCCGTGCTGCCCTGGCGGCAGGGTTGGTAGTGTTTGGGTCAGTCACAAGTCACGCGTACGCCGCCGCCGAACCGGCGCTTTCAATCCCAGCTGACGGGGGGGCTGCTGAAGAAGCGGGATCGGCGTCCGCCGGTCAGGATATCGTCGTCACGGCGCGCTACAAGAACGAGACGCTGCAGACTGTGCCGATCGCCATCACCGCGCTTTCAGCGGCGCAGATCGCGGCGATCGGCGGCCAGACCAGCCTTAAGAACCTGGCGGCGTTCACGCCCAGCGTCAGCATCCAAGGCTTTAGTGGTCGCAACCAGACTATTACCATTCGCGGCCTGGGAACCAATTCGGGCGGGACCAACGATGGCCTTGATCAGGGTGTTGGCCTCTACATCGACGGGGTTTATCGGCCACGGACCGGTACCGTGCTCAACGATCTGCTGGATGTCGAAAGCGTTCAGGTGCTGCGCGGTCCGCAAGGAACGTTGTTCGGCAAGAACACGGTGGCGGGCGCCATCGACGTGCGTACCAGACTGCCCAGCTTCACGCCTGAGGTGCAAGGCGACCTGACATATGGCAACTATAACTATCGGCGCGGTCAGGTCTCGGCCTCGGGTGGCTTGACGGACACGCTGGCCCTACGGCTGAGCGGCTTGTACGCGGCGCGGGACGGGATCGTCTACAACACGTTGCAACGTAAACACTGGGACAATTACAAAAACGTTGCGGTTAAGGCCGATCTTCTGTGGCAGCCGCGCGACGCGATCAAGGTCCGCTTGATCGGGGACTATGCCCGGCAGACCGGCAACATGGGCTTCTACCTGCTGGGGCAGGTATTGCCGACGAGGCTTGCAAATGGTGCCATCGTCAAAGGCTTTTACCAGCATGCCGCCGATGTCGGCTACTCGCCGATCGAGGTGGACCCGTACAACCGCCGTACCGACATTAACGGATCACAGGCGATCAAGATGCCTAGTGGCGGTCTTACAGCTCGCGTGGATGCGACGATCGGCGGGCATACGCTGACCTCCATCACCGCCGCTCGGTTCTGGAAATGGATACCAAACTGGGATGGGGATCAGTTCGGGGCCGATATTCTGGGACAGGGTACGGTGGCAACCAATCAAAGGCAGTTCAGCCAGGAGTTGCGCCTGACATCGCCCAGCGGCGGCGCGATCGAATATACCGGCGGGCTCTATTTCTTCTGGCAGAAGGCGAAGCTCAAGCAGGAAGTTTCCTTCAAGAAGGATGCGGCAAAGTGGTACTTCGGTCCCGCTGCACCGGATGCGCTGCTAGATGGCCTCGATTCCTTCAGCTTTCTTGATCCTGCAACGCATAGTTATGCTGCGTATGGTCAGGCCACTTGGCATATCACGCCCACAACCAGCGTGACCGGCGGTCTTCGCTACACTTATGAGAAGAAAACCGGCAGCTACAACGCGGTTCAAGTGGGAACACCAGCGCCCATATCCAGCCTGCCGCTGGCCTATCAGGCGAGCGCCGCTGCGATCCGCGCGGCTTATGCGCCATCGGGTGGGGCATACGATGCCGAGCGTTCGAAGGGCACGGTGTCCTGGCTGCTCAGCGCCAACCAGGATCTAGGCGAAGACGTGCATGCTTACGTCAGTTACTCGCGCGGCTATAAGTCCGCTGGCATTAACCTGGTGCGTCGCAATGCCGGCATCAACATCTTCGTCGAGCCAGAGCAGGTCGATGCGTACGAGGCCGGCCTGAAAACGCAATTATTCGATAGGAAGGTACAGTTTAATACTGCCTTGTTCTGGACGATTGACAAGAATTATCAGGCCAATCTTTATGACGTCCCCAATCGCGTCGCTTATATCGGTAATGCTGGCAAGGTCCGCAGCCGGGGTGTGGAGGTAGATGCGCGCGCGTCGATTGGTCGTCGTCTGACCATCTCGGCATCAGGCGCGTTTACCGATGCGAAATATCTGCAGTACAACAACGCGATCTGCCCGTTCCTGCTGTCGTATCAAAGTTCCTGCGATATCTCGGGGCAGAGGCTGTCCGGCACGTCGAAATGGGCGGGTGCGGTGCAGGTGCTTTACGAAGCTCCGGTGAGCGATACGCTGACCGTCTATACCTCTGCTGACGCCAGCTATCGTTCCAGCTTCTTCTCGGCCGTCAACAATGACCCGTTCACTCGGATCAAGGGTTATGCTCTGGTCGGCGCAAGCCTTGGTATCCGGCCTGACGACGGGCCGTGGGACGTGTCGATCTGGGGCCGCAACTTGTTCGACAAGAACTATCTCACCACCGCCACGGTCAACGCCACCTGGGGGCTGACCCAGGTCGGGGTGGGAGAGCCGCGAACGTATGGCGCGACGCTGCGCTTCCGTTTCTGATCACCGTCTCAAGGATAGCACTATGTCGTTTCCGTCGCATGCATCTCGCCGACAAGCCCTCGCTCTGGCGGGAGCCGGGTTCCTGGCCGCGTGCACGAAGGCCGGCGCCAAGACACTCGTGGTGGGCGATCAGAAAGGGGGAATCCAGGCGCTGCTCGATGCTTCCGGTCAGCTGAAGGAAATCCCGTATCGCATCGAGTGGACGCAATTTCCTAATGCCGCGCCGTTGATCGAAGCCCTGGGCGCCGGGGCGATCGATACCGGGCTTGGGGGGGATGCGCCCTTCATCTACAGCCTGCAGGCGGATGCCGGGGTGAAGGCGATTTCGGCTTTCCGCGCCAAAGGCGC
>NZ_CAXYKL010000162.1:0-8254 GCF_964277725.1 uncultured Novosphingobium sp.
CGCCGTTTTTCGTTTGGGTCACATATCTGGAAGGAGGGGGGCTCGGGGGAGGCGGGGCCGGAGATTTGGGCAGCCCCGCCTCTAGTTCGAGACGTACTCGGGAGTACGTCACTTGTTTAGCATGGACCGTGCCAATTTCCGAAGACGGCATAAATCCGCCGGTTTTACAACGGCCCACGGTTACCCGCATCTTAACTTGTAAGATATTCCGACATTGCCTTGCCCCCGGTTCGTCTTGCGTTGCCCATTGTATGCGGCAAGACTGAACGCATGAGCACTACCAGCGACAAGCCAGCCGTTCTTGAGGGATTGGCCACCGTTCCCGCAGCGACCGTTATCATTTTTCGCGACGCCCCTATCGGTCCGCCCCAACTGCTGATGGTGCAGCGCGCCAAGGAAATGCGCTTCGCCGGCGGGGCAGCGGTATTTCCTGGCGGCAAGGTCGATCCCGCCGATCGCATACTGGCCGCAGAGCTGATGCCTCACGACGATCAGGAGATCGCCGCCGCCCGCATCGCCGCTATTCGCGAGACGCTGGAGGAGACCGGCCTGGTTGTCGCCATTCGCGAGGCCGTGACGGCGGAGGCCGCCGCGCAAGCGCGTAAGCTTCTGCTGGCCCAGGGCACGCTGGCAACAGTGTTGGAGACTTTCGGTTGGACAATCGATCCGGATAGTCTGACCCTCTACACGCATTGGTGCCCGCCATGGGACGGCGCTTTCGACACTCGTTTCTTCATCGTGAACCTGGGAACCGGCGCAGTCGATATCGAGATCGATGCGACTGAGAACACCCGGCTATTCTGGGCCAGCGCTGAAGAGGCGCTGGGGTTGGCAGAGCGTGGCGAGATCAAACTGATCTTCCCCACCGTCCGCAATCTGGAACGCTTGGCGCAACATGGAAAGTACGCCGACGTTCTTCAGGATCTTGCGCGGCATCCGGTCGCGATGATCATACCCCGCCGCACCGAACGCGATGGGGAGGCCTGGATCGAGATCGAGGAGGGACGCGGCTATCCCGTGCTGAGCCAGCGAGCGGCAACGGCCCGGCGCGGCTAGAAAGCGGAATGTCGGTCAGGAACGACCGGAACTCAGTCGCGCGAAACGGGTACTTGCTCGCCCTTTTCGTGCAGCTTGGCCAAGTGATCCAGCATCGGCGCGTAAATCGGCCGGTCGAATTCCAGCCCCGCACAATCCCCAGCGATCCAACGGACCGTACCCCCTAGCGCCTCCATGCCCTCAGGCCGGATGACGACATGCGACCCTACGCGAAACATCACGCGGTCCGTGCGGATGCAACACCCCTGAGTCGAAATGTCCGATATCTCTCCCACGTCGCGCAAGCCGTTGGTCGTGCGGCATTGCGTGGGCAATGTCACCGATTTGCGGACAGCGCGTCTGGGTATCTCAGCGGACATGCGCCATTGTCACCAAAAGCGGTATAAAATCCGTTAAGTTCGAGCCCGCGATCCCGACGGAATACATAACGATGGCGGGGCCAGTTCACGTCCGAACTGGCCCCGCCACGCCCTTCAAGACGACCCGAAGGACCTCGACCCGGCAGCGCAAGCGCCCGCGCGGTTCACTGCGTTTGGCTTCCGGAAAGATCGGCCCGGTGCGGGGGCACCGGCGCATGGGTCACCGCCAAGGCGGCAAGGTCTGCGGCGAGAAGGGAGTGTGGGGGGACTCGCGCGTCCTATCCGGGAACCGGGGCGCTGTGGCGAACATTTCGTAAGCCATGCAGTCCCGGTCTTACGGGGCACATCCGCTCCTATGCCACCCATACCTCCGTCGCGGCAAATCCGCCCGATGCCAAGTACTGGAAAAAACGATATTTCTTATCAATGCGACAGGGGTGGGATGAGGCGGTGGCATGTTCTCTTGCGCGGTATCCATCGATCGGTCTTGCCTGGGCGGCTGTCCGATCAGACTGGTTTCGCGCGGGATCGATCCCTGTGATGGGATCGCGAAACACTTTGTCACACTTGGCGAAGCCGATTGTTTCGGGGGCTGGCTTGGCTTTGCTGAGCGGCTGCAATCGCCATCAATCAGCCCTCGCCCCTTTCGGCGAGGATGCCGCCGCGATCGAGCATCTCACCATCGTCATGGTGGTGGGTGCAGTCGTCATCGCGATCGCACTGGCTCTGTTGATGCGCTGGGCGGTCAAGTCACCCGAGGGTTCGCTCACGCTGATCAGCGGAGAGCGTCTGATCGTCATTCTGGGAGCAATCCTGCCTGCGGTCCTGCTGCTCGGCCTGCTCGTCTACAGCCTGCCGCAGATGCGCCCACGCCCGGTCAAAGCGGCGGACTTGAAGATCGACGTGACCGGCGAACAGTTCTGGTGGCGCGTCCGCTACGCCCCGCCTGGAGGCGAGCCGGTGATTTCGGCCAATGCGATCCGCATTCCGGTTGGCCGCACCGTACTGTTCCGCCTGACCGCTTCGGACGTGGTGCACAGCTTCTGGATACCGGGCCTGGCCGGCAAGATGGATATGATCCCGGGCCGCGTGAACGAATTGCCTGTCAAGGCGACCAAGCCTGGGGGCTATCGCGGACAATGTACGGAGTTCTGCGGCCTTTCCCATGCCTGGATGGCCTTTGAAGTCGTCGCCATGGAGCCTGCCGCCTTTGACCGATGGCTGGCGGCTGAGCGCAGACCTGCGAAACCGATCGATGGACGCGGGCGGGCCCTGTTCGCCAGCTATGGCTGCGGCGGTTGCCATGCCATCGGCGGGACAGATCAGTCCGGCACCGTTGGCCCGAACCTGACGCATATCGCCGCGCGGCGCAGCATCGGCGCGGGCGCGCTGCCCGTCACCCAGGATGCGCTGGTTCGCTTCATCCGCGCCTCGTCCGAGGTAAAGCCCGGCTCGCGCATGCCGGCCTTCCCACAGATGCCCGAGGCGGACGCCCGTGACATCGCCCGTTATCTGGGAGAGCTGCGTTGAGCCTGCACGATCAAGACGATCTGGCGCTGCGCCATGCCCAAGAGGAACGGCTCCGCGCCGCGTGGGAACCGCCCCGGGGTCTCTTCCTGCGTTGGACGGACACCAACAACAACCGGGTCGGCGTGTGGTACACGTTGACCGCGTTTGGCTTCATGCTGTTCGCAGGCGTGCTGGCGCTGATCATGCGCACGCAGCTGGCGGTGCCGGACAACGATCTAGTCTCCCCGGCGACCTTCAACCAGTTGTTCACGCTGCACGGTTCGGCGATGATGTTCCTGTTCGCGGTGCCGATGTTCGAGGCGGTATCGATCATCCTGCTTCCGCAACTTCTGGGCGCGCGCGACTTGCCCTTCCCGCGCCTTTCGGCGTTCGGGTACTGGAGCTTCCTGCTGGGCGGCGTGTTCGTGCTCGGCTCGATATTCTTCAACGTCGCGCCGGACGGTGGCTGGTTCATGTACCCGCCCTTCACCACGCGAACCGACTTGTCCGGCCTGGGCGCGGACATCTGGATGCTGGGCCTGTCCTTCATCGAAGTGTCGTCCGTGGCGGCGGCGGTGGAGCTGATCGTCGGCATCCTCAAGTTCCGCCCGCCCGGGATGCGGCTGAACCTGATGCCGCTCTACGCCTGGTACATCCTGGTCGTGGCGGTGATGATCCTCTTCGCCTTTCCGCCGTTGATCGCGGGTGACTTACTGTTCGAGATGGAGCGCCTGCTGGGGTGGCCGTTCTTCGATGCCAGCAAGGGCGGCGATCCGCTGTTGTGGCAGCACCTGTTCTGGATTTTCGGACACCCCGAAGTCTACATCATCTTCCTGCCCTCGATCGCGCTGTTCGCGATGCTGGTGCCCACTTTCTCGCAGCGCCACCTGCTGGGCTATCCTTACATCGTGCTGGCGGCCGTCGGCACCGCGTTCCTCAGCTTCGGCTTGTGGGTCCACCACATGTTCGCCACCGGCCTGCCGAAGATCAGCTTGGCGTTCTTTTCCGCTGCCAGCCAAGCAGTGGTTATCCCTACCGGCGTGCAGATCTTCGCACTGATCGCCACCATCGCGGCAGGCCGCGTGATCTTTTCCACGCCGATGCTGTACGCAACCGGCAGCCTGGCCATCTTTGTGATCGGCGGCCTGACCGGGGTAATGGTGGCGATCGTGCCGTTCGACTGGCAGGCACATGATACGTACTTCGTGGTCGCCCACCTGCACTATGTTCTGATAGGTGGCACGCTGCTGCCGCTGATCGCCGGGCTCTATTACTATTGGCCGCTGATCACGGGGAAGAAGCTGAGCGATAAGCTGGGCCGCACCGCCTTCTGGATCATGTTCGCCGGCGCGAACCTGACGTTCTTCCCGATGCATTTCTCCGGCCTGCTGGGCATGCCGCGCCGTGTGGTGACGTATTCGGCGGAGCTGGGGATCGGTTGGCTCAACATGCTTTCTACGGTGGGCTCGTATATTTTTGCCGCCGGTATGCTGGTGGTCGTCGTCGATCTGTGCCTCTCTCCACGGCGCGCCAAGGCCGCGCGCAATCCGTGGAACGCCGGCACGCTGGAGTGGCTGGCACTGCCCGAGGACGAGAACTGGGGCATCCGCTCCGTGCCGCTGATCGAGACGCGCTATCCGATCTGGGACCAGCCCGACTTCATGCGCAAGGTGGACGAAGGCCGCTTTTTTCTGCCCGATGCAGAGGAAGGACGGCGCGAGACGATCAGTACTACGGTTCTCGATGCGCGCCCGCTTGCGGTGGTTCGCCTGGGCGGCCCATCATGGTTGCCGATGATGACCGCTTTCGCGCTGGGCGGTGTGTTCATCTTCACCACCTACCACCTTTATTGGGCCGCGCTTGTCTCCGGTGTCCTGACGCTGGCGGTAACGCTGCGGTGGTTGTGGACGACGGCGGAGATCCCCGAAAAACCGCTGAAACCCATCGGCCACGGGCTGGAACTGCCGCTTTATATTTCCGGCCCGCAAGCACCGGGCTGGTGGGCAATGTTCATCACCATGATGGCGGATGCCACCGCGTTCTCCGGGCTGGTCTTCGGCTATTACTTCTTTTGGACGATCCATCCCGAGTTCCCTCCGCCATGGGCCGATGGACCGGGCCTTGGCTGGCCGATGATCGCTTTGGCCATCACGCTCGCCAGCTGGGTGGCGACGATAATGGCGCGAACGATGAACAAGCGCGGCGCGGCCATGCCGACACGTCTGTTGCTAGGCACTGCCGGGCTCTTGTCGGTTCTCGCAATCCCGGCAGGCTTGGCGGGACCATGGCTCAGCGGCCTCGACCCCACGGCGCATAGCTACCCGGCGATCGTCTGGACTTTGGCGATCTGGACCGTGGCGCATTCGGGCGTAGGTGCGATCGCGCAGTTCTATGCGCTGGCCCGCAGCCTCGCCGGCCGCATGACGGCGCAGTACGACGCCGATATTCGCAACGTCACCTTGTATCATCATTTCATGGTTTTCACCGCGATCGTGACTTGGTGCACGCTCGGCCTGTTCCCGGAGGTCGCATGATCCGGAAGCTGCATAGCCACATCGGTTCGCTCCAGGCGACCTTGTGGACGCTCATCGTCGCGCCGACGACTTGGGCGGTTCACTTCCTGTTTTCCTACCTTTGGGCCGCCGTCTATTGCGCCAAGACGGGCCAATTCGCAGAAGAACCGCTGGTCTATTGGGTGGGGACGGGGCTGGCTCTGCTCGTGATCGCGATCTCCGGTTATATCGCCGTGATCCAGTCCCGCGTACCGGGAGATCCGGCGCCGCACGAACACAGTACGGAGAGCGATCGGCTACGCTTTATCGCCTACTCCACCATGCTGTTGGCGGGCCTCAGCCTTATCGGCGTCATCTTTACCGCCGCGCCGGTCTTGATCCTGGAAGACTGCCGGTGAACCCGGTGCCCCTCGTCGCCGCCGGTGCACTCATGGTGGGCGGCATCGCCGTATCTCACTTCGGCATGACCGGGCACATGATTGGCCACATGACCGCCGTCGCCATCGCGGCTCCGCTCTTGGCCATCGGCACGCGCGGCACCCGGTATGATCCGGCGCAACGCTGGCCACGGCTCGTCACGCCCTTCGTCATGAGCCTGGTTGAACTGGCGATCGTCTGGTCATGGCATTTGCCCACCGTTCGCGCGATGGCCGCGCATTCGGCGGCGGCAATGCTGGTGGAGCAGGCTTGCTTCCTGGGTGCGGGGTTCCTGCTGTGGTCGGCGGTGATCTCCCGCCCGGCCGACGCGCGGGCCAGCGGCGTGGGCGCGTTGCTGTTGACCTCAATGCATATGACCTTGCTGGGCGCGCTGATCGCTCTGGCCCCGCGCACGCTATACGGCATGACTCATGGCGTGCCGGAAGGCCTGACATCGCTGCAGGATCAGCAATTGTCCGGCGTGGTGATGCTGATGATCGGTGGAGTGGCCTACCTGCTGGGTGCCCTTGCCGTGCTTGGGGGGCTGCTGCGGCAGGAGAGCGTAAAATGCTGATCACCTGGAAACGCGCGATCCTTGGCATTCTTGCCGCCGCTGTCCTGGGGCTTGCCGTCGCATGGTCCGGGCTGATCAATGTCTCGGCGTCCAGCGGGCACTGGGCCATCAGCGACTGGTTCCTGCACTGGGTGATGCGCAATTCCGTGGAGACGCGCAGCGCCCTTGGCAGTCCGCGCGACGCCTCCGATCCCTCCGGCCTCGTCAGCGCAGCCGGACATTTCGCGGCCTCGTGCGCATCGTGCCACGGTGCCCCAGGCGTGAAGCCCTCGCCGGTGTTTCAGGCCGCCACGCCACCCGCGCCCAACCTGATGGAGACCGCGCCGGAGTGGTCGGACCGGCAGCTGTTCTGGATCCTAGACCACGGCGTCAAATTCACCGGCATGCCAGCCTGGCCTGCGCGAGAGCGGCATGACGAGGTGCGCCGCATGGTGGCCTTTGTTCGCCTCCTGCCGACCATGACGCCGCGCCGCTACGAAGAACTGACTGGCGGCGTTGCCCGCCTCACCGGCTCGAATACCTTCGAGTCCTGCGCCGGGTGCCACGGTGCCGACGGGCGCGGGCGCGGCGCGCCGGATATTCCCTATCTAGGTGGCCAGAAAGCCGAAGTGCTGATGGCAGCTTTGCGCGACTATCAAAGCGGCGCCCGGCAAAGTGCCGTGATGGGTCACGCCGCCGCACGCTTGTCCGCTGATGACATGCGGGACCTGTCGACGCGGTTCGCCGCAATGCCCGGCCTGAAGGCCACGGCCGCCGTCAACGATGCACAAGCCAGGCAGATCGTCGAGATGGGCTTGCCCGCCCAGCAATTGCCCGCCTGCGCCAGTTGCCACGTCCCCGGCAAGCCGTACCCAGTGATCGCCGGCCAGAAAGCCAGCTACATCGCCGCACGCCTGCGCCAGATGCGGGGCGACGACAAGGAGATCGACGCCCGCCAGACGCAGGCGACCATGCCCGTAATCGCCCGCCGCATCCCCAAGGACATGATCGACCGCATTGCCCGCTATCTCGAGGGTGAGGCGGTCGGCCCTACCCGCGATTGACGATTATCAAACTCCCCGGCTTGGCTCCTTGGCGGCAGCTTAGGACCAGCGATGGCCTGCTCGCTAAAGCGGACTTTTATCGCGTCACTCGGCCACGCCTTCTTCCGCGGGTTTCTGCTCGGGCGTAGGGCGGAACGGGCCGGTGTAGAGATGGCCAGCGAGCACCGAGTGCAGCACGGCGGATGTGCGATCCGAAACCCCCAGCTTGCGAAACGCGCGGCGCACGTAGCTGTCGACGGTCTCGGCCGAGATGCCGAGGATTTCCGCGATCACCGAATTGCTCTTTCCCATCGCGATCCAGTACACAACGTCCAGTTCACGCTCGGACAAGCGCACGTCGAGAGGGTCTTGCGTGTCGATCAGCTCGCAATAGCGCAGGAATGACATTTGCGCGATCGCATGCGCGGCGGCGGCGGTTTCCTCATCGGTCTGGCTATCGGGCCCGGCGGGCAATCCGACGAAGCCGGTGCGCGCCCCTGGACCATACGTGGGCAAGGCCAAGCCCTCTTCAAAACCCAGGTCCGCAAGGAAAGCATAGAAAGCCGTTTCGCCCCGCCCGGGCGGCTCGATCGCGCGCGCCTCGCTCCAACGGATCGGACCGGCTTGACGCAAAGCCAGATCGGGCAACGGGTCCTCATAGCGCAAGCGCTCCGGGTAAGCGGTCGACCATTCCGGCGCCATGTTGTTGGCGCTATGGACCCGCCCGAACCGCTTGTCCGACGTGACTGGCGTTACAAAATACGCCTGCGGAAACCCGATCGCGGCGAAGGCCTGCATCGTCGC
>NZ_CAXYKL010000163.1:0-4534 GCF_964277725.1 uncultured Novosphingobium sp.
CCAACATCGTGCCCTGGCAGCTTCTACGCGAACGCACCGGCGTGGCGATCGACGTGTGCCCGCTCACCCAGGATGGCCGGATAGATCTTGATGCGGCAGAAGCGATGCTGACTTCCGCGCACAAGCTCGTCGCGCTGGCGCATGTATCCAACGTGCTGGGCTCGGTGCTGGACGTGAAGCGCGCCGCCGCTCTCGCGCATGGCGTGGGCGCGAAGCTGCTGGTGGATGGCTGCCAGGCGGCCCCGCGCATCAAGCTCGACGTAAAGGCGCTCGATTGCGATTTCTACGTCTTTTCCGCGCACAAGCTCTATGGCCCGACAGGGATCGGTGCGCTGTGGGCGCGGGCGGAGATCCTCGATGCCATGCCGCCTTGGCACGGCGGCGGCGCGATGATCGATACCGTCACTTTCGAAAAGACGACATTCGCCAGCGCGCCTCAGCGGTTTGAGGCGGGCACGCCGATGATCATCGAGGCGATCGGCCTTGCCGCCGCGATCGACTGGCTGGAAGCGATCGGGCTGGACGTGGCGCAAAGCCATGAGCGCGCGCTTGCCAACACCCTGCGCGAGGTCCTTGGCCAGCGGAACGACGTGACGGTTTTCGGTCCGGCCGATGCCCTGGGAATTACCAGTTTCGCGCTGGACGGGGTGCATCCGCACGACCTCGGCACTATCTTGGATGAGGAAGGCGTGGCGATCCGCGCCGGACATCACTGTGCCCAGCCGCTGATGGAGCATCTGAGCGTGTCGGCAACGGCGCGGGCGAGCTTCGGCCTCTACAACGACGAAAGCGATATCGAGGCGCTCCTGAAAGGGATCGAGCGTACGCGAAGGATTTTTGCCTGATGACTGACGATACTCGTGACGAAACCCGCAAGTTCGCGGTTGAGGAAGTTGACGCCGCTCCTGCGCCTCCCCGCGCGCGCGTGGACGATGCCCCGGCAGACGATGCGCCCCAGGTGTACGAGACGCCGACGCAGAAGTTTGCTCGCAAGCGCGATTACCTGGAAGGCTTTCTGGCGCAGGAACCTGAAGGAGAGGACCCGACCGGTCCTGGCGGCATGATCTACGAAGGCGTGATTTCCGCGCTGAAGGAAATCTACGATCCCGAAATCCCGGTGAACATCTACGAGCTAGGCCTGATCTACGGCGTCGATGTCTCGCCCGAGCATAGCGTCGCCATCACCATGACCCTGACGACGCCGCATTGCCCTGTGGCCGAATCGATGCCGGGAGAGATCGAGATGCGCGTGGCCGCGGTGCCGGGCGTGCGCGATTGCGAGGTGAATCTCGTCTGGGATCCGCCTTGGGACATGGCCAAGATGAGCGACGAGGCCAAGCTGGAATTGGGCATGCTGTGACGGAGGTCATCGCCCTCCAGCGCGCGGTCGACTTCGTCATCGACCCGGTCGGCTTCCGCAACCCCGCGGACGCTGATGCGCTGGTGCATCTGCTGGATTGTTATGCGCGCGATCCGATGGGTGGTGGCGAGCCTCTGGCGGACGACGTGCGCGCACGGCTGCCGATGGCGCTGGCAGGTGTTCCGGGCGCATTCGCTTTCCTGGCGCGGATTGGGGATCGGCCCGTTGGCCTGGCGATCTGCTTCACCGGCTTTTCAACCTTCGCCGCCGCGCCCGTGGTGAACATTCACGACGTCAGCGTGCTTTCCGCGCACCGTGGCCGGGGGATCGCCCGCGCGTTGTTCTCGCGGATCGAGGCCGAGGCGCGATCGCGCGGGGCCTGCAAGATTACGCTGGAAGTGCTGAGCGGCAACCAGCCTGCCAAGCGGCTCTACAAGTCGCTGGGCTATAACGATTACACGCTCGATCCTGAGGCTGGACACGCGCTGTTCTGGCAAAAGAGGCTGACATGACAATTGAAACCATTGGCGACACCAAAGTCCGCGCCCGCCCCGCTGCCGTCATCCTGACGCCGAGCGCCGAGGCCCGCATCGCCGACTTGATGAGCAAGGCTCCCGAAGATGCCATCGGCGTCAAGCTTTCCACCCCGCGCCGGGGTTGCTCGGGGTTGGCCTACTCGGTCGACTATGTGAGCGAGGCGAACGCCTTCGATGAGCGGATCGAGACACCCGGCGGCCTGTTCTTCATCGACGGCGCCTCGGTGCTGTACCTCGTGGGCAGCACGATGGACTGGAAAGAAGATGATTTCACCGCCGGCTTCGTTTTCGATAATCCCAATGCCAAGGGTGCCTGCGGGTGCGGGGAAAGCTTTACGGTGTGAAACGCTTCTCGGCATCTTAGTGACCGGTAAGATGGCCTTTAATCGATCGTAAAGCCTGTTTTTGCGAGGATTGATTAAGGCCAGCGAAGTACTTTTCCCCTGGGCAACAGGGGAAGTGTTTCATGAAGCGATTTGTTCTTGCGGCGGCGATGATGTCAATGATGGCCGCAGGTGCGCAGGCACAGTCTACATTCGTCTGGCCATCCAGCCAGGCAGGTTCGAACGGCCCGGGCCTCAAATATTACATTCCGATGGGCACGCCGCTGATGTTGCGGACGCTGAACCAGATCAACACGCGCGAGGCGCATGTGGGCGATCGCATCTACATGCAGGTCGCAGAGCCGATCATGTTTCGCGGTCAGACGATCATCCCGGAAGGGTCACCGGCCATCGGCGAGGTATCCGAACTTCAGCGCAACGGACACTTCGGCCGAAAGGGCAAAGTCGCCGTGCGCGTGATCGAGGTGCAGACGCCCAGCGGTCCGGTTCAACTTTCCGGCCGCGCCTATGATGAAGGTCGTTCCGGAACGGCGGTTTCGGTCGGTACGATCATGGTCGTATCGGTGCTGGGTTTCCTCATCCACGGGACGAGCGGCGATATCCCGGCCGGCACGTCGGTGCGCAGCTATCTTGGCGAGCGGATGAATTTTCGTTGGAATGGAGAGCCCGAGCAACAGGCGGTCGCTACCGAGGCCGTTCCCGACAAGCTTGCCGTGGCGTCGGCTGCTTTCGCCAAGTAAGTCCGCGCCGGGGCGAAGGGCAGAGCCTTTCGCCTAACGCCCTTTGAGCGCCGCCACGCAAGCGGCGCGGTCCACATCTTGGCTGTCGGACGAGCGCCGCGCATCGACATAGGAGGCGAGCGGCTCTTTCGATTGCGCGGTGGGATAAAGGAACACGTCCAGGACGCAGGCCCTGCCGGTAAATTGCAGCTTTCGCGCATCACCTTCCCACACGTTCAGGCGGGGCTGGCCGAACTGGCGCGTCAATTGCGCCTCGGTGGCGCCGATCACGCCTTCTAGGCCGGGGATCGTCTGGAACGTGGGATCGCGTGGCGCGGCGCGAACAGGCGTTCGTACGGGCTGGCCGTTGCCGGGGCGCGTGCTGCCGGTGGTCGCTGTCGAGGCGCAGGCGGCCAGCAGCGGCGCCAGCAGGCACAAGCCGGCCAGTGTGCGGAAGGGGGGAAGGGTGCGAAACGGTCTGGCGGGCAGCATGGTTGGCCCTCGCATTGCCCGGCGCGGCCATACTGTCAACGCCATGTCCTGCCGCGAACCATTGCTCCACGCCCAACCGCAGGCTACTCGCGACATGAAGCCGTGCCGCGATCAAGGCGGGCGGCGCAAAGGATAATCCCCCCGTATGAGTGATACCCCGTCCGAAGTGCGATACGATGTCCTCGCGATCGGCAACGCCCTGGTCGACGTGCTGGCGCACAGCCGGGACGAGGTGCTGCAGGACCTGGGCCTGGTGCGCGGCGGCATGACGCTGGTGGACACTGCGCGAGCGGAAGAGCTTTATGCGCACATGGGACCAACCGCGCAGATCTCCGGTGGTTCGGCGGCGAACACCCTGGCGGGCATGGCTTCGCTAGGCGCGCGCTGTGCCTTTATCGGCCAAGTGGCGGACGATCCGCTTGGTGAAGTCTTCGCGCATGACATCCGCGCCGCCGACATCGCTTTCAACACGCCCGCTCGCCCGGGACAGCCGCCGACCGGGCGCTGCCTGATCTTCGTCACGCCCGATGCGCAGCGCACGATGAACACCTTTCTGGGTGCCTCGCAGTTCCTGCCGGCCGACGCGTTGGACCTGGAAACGATCGCCGCTTCCGCCGTGCTCTATCTGGAGGGATATCTGTGGGATCCGGAAGAGCCGCGCGCGGCGATGCGCAAGGCGATTTCGACGGCCCGGGATGCGGGCCGCAAGGTCGCCTTCACGATGTCCGACGCCTTCGTGATCGATCGGCATGGCGACGATTTCCGCGATCTGATCGCGCAGGGGCAGATCGACATCCTCTTCGCCAACGAGGTGGAACTGGCGGCGCTGACCGGCATCGCGGACTTTGACGCCGCCCTGGCCTCCTTGCAGGACAAGGTGCCGGTGCTGGTCGTCACGCGCGGGGCGCATGGCGCGGTCGCGGTGACCGACGGCCATCGTGTGGAAGTGCCGGCCGAGCCTATCGAGCGCGTGGTCGATACCACCGGGGCCGGAGACCTCTTTGCCGCCGGTTTCCTCTTCGGCCATGTTCGTGGCCGCTCGCCCACGGAAAGCCTGCGCCTGGGCGCGATCTGCGCGCGCGA
>NZ_CAXYKL010000164.1:0-19534 GCF_964277725.1 uncultured Novosphingobium sp.
ATATCCAGCGCGTTATGGAAAACGCCGTGGTATATCAGAGCATGAACCCGTCTCGGGGATACTATCGCGGGCAGGCGCCGCTCAGCGCGATGTTGGGCAAGCGCACGCCGGGTTAGCGCCCTGCCCGTATTCCATGCCTCGCCGGCGCCCACCGGCTGCTCAACAAGACCGAAAGATGATGACCCCCTCAGGCCCACCCATCACTCCCGCCGGCATGGCGCGATTACGCGCGCGGTACGACCATCTCCTGGGCAAGGAGCGGCCAGAGATCGTGGAAATCGTCAGCTGGGCAGCCGGAAACGGCGACCGCTCGGAAAACGGCGATTACCTCTATGGCCGCAAGCGGATGCGGGAAATCGATCGTGAGCTGGCTTACCTCGCGCGCCGGATGAAGGCCTTGCGCGTGATCGACCCGGCGCGGCAGGAGGAACGCAGCAAGGTGCTGTTCGGAGCCATGGTGATCCTGGCCGACGAAGACGATCAGCACATGACCATCACCATCGTGGGCGATGACGAGCAGGACGCCGCCGCAGGCCGGATCGGTTGGAGCGCGCCGATCGCCCGGGCGTTGCGCGGCGCTTCGGTGGGCGATCTTCGCACCGTGCGCCTGCCCGCGGGCGAAAAGGAATGGGAAGTGCTCAAGATTAACTACCCTGATCCGTGAACAAGATCACTTGGCCAATCTTTCTTCCGGCTGTATTATGAGTCTGGGATCGCTGGAACCTTGTATGAACGAAAAGACGGAACAGGATCTGCGCCACGCCCTCGGCAACGCCCGCGCTGAAACGGAAGCGTTGAAAAGCATGTTGGGCAAGGCCGCGGATAGCCTGGAAGACATTGTTGAGGCCAACTGCTCCACCGAAGAGCAGGAGAAAGCTATCGCCACCGCGCGCCGTCTTCGCAGAGTGATCGAGCGGACGAGTGGCAGCGGCAAAGTCAGCGCGTCGAGCGGATCGGTCAGCTCCTGACGATCAGACGCGGCGCCCAGCAGCCGGGCTTATCCCTTATTCCCATTCGCCGAATTGCGCTGACGCTGGGCTTTGTGTGCGCGGCCGCGGCCTTTGCCATGCCGGCTGCGGCGCGTGAAAGCCTGGGGCTGTATTCCGGTTGGGGGGCGTTTCGAGATCCAGCGACGCCGCGCTGCTATGCGATCGCCATGGCCGAGCCCAACGCGCGCGAACGGGAGCATCAGCCCTTCGTCGCCGTCGGCACTTGGCCGAAACGCAACGTGCGCACGCAGATTCATTTCCGCTTGTCACGTCGCTCCGCAGCGGATCGGCCGATCGTTCTGGCTATCGGGGACAGGCGCTTCGCGCTCACCGGAGGCGGGGGGGACGCCTGGGCGGCCAACAACTCCGACAACGCCGGTATCATCGCCGCGATGCGATCCGCGTCATCCATGCGGGTCAGTGCACGCGATCAGCGCGGACGCCCGTTCAGCGATGGCTGGATGCTGGCCGGAGCTGCTTCGGCCATGGACGCAGCGGCGATCGCCTGCGCCCGTGCCGGATGAGGTACCCGTAACGGGCAACAGCTAGAAGGGCGGAGCCTGTGCCCCGCCCTTCCCCTTAATCTGAGATCAAACGATCAGAAGCGATAGCCGACGCTAGCGACGACCTGATGACGATCGAGGTCGACATTGAAGCGATCGCTGTCAGGAATGTCGTCGCGGAAGTCCAACTCGGCCTTCGAATAGTTGGAGTAACGATATTCCAGCTTGGCGAAGGTGTTGGTGCCGAACTTCTGCTCGACGCCAGCGCCCAGGCGCCAGCCGTCTGCATCGAAGTTCAAGCGCGAGATATTAGTGCCGTCGCTGGCGCGAGCGCCAAAGCGGGCGTTGGTGTAGCCGCCCTTCACATAAACCAGCGTGTTGGGCGTAGCCTTGATACCGGCACGCGCACCGACGTAGAAATCACGCTTGGTCTTGACGTTGCCGAGCCCGAAGCCTTCGAAATCGCCGTCATCGTTGAAAGAGGTCTTGGCGGTGCTGCCAGTCACTTCACCCTCGACGCCGACCACGGCCCGGCCGAAGTCATAGTCGTATCCGATGCCGCCGCCGTATAGCAGCCCGTCAATCGACTGGTCGTTGCGATCGTTGAAATCATCATCGACGTCGCTACCGGCCTTGGTGATGTCGTAACCGACGATTGCTTCCACGCGGGGGCCGGTGAACGAGCCTTCGGCGGTTTGGGCCATGGCGGGAACCGCGAGCAAAGCGGTGCCGGTTGCCAGGCAGGCGAGAACTTTCTTCATAAACTAACTCCGTAGTCCTGCGACTTGTATCGTTGGACCCGTGAAATGCGCTGCGATGCGGCGGAGTTTCATGAACGTAACACAACGAATAACCGTGGTTTTTCAGTCACACATTTCCGGCGAACCGAGAGAACGAAAGGTTTACCGACCGAAACCTTCGCATCTGCGGTACGTTCGCGGGCTCGCGTGGGCGCGTGGCTTTCAACTGAGCGACGGGTGCATTATATGCGGCGATCATGTCAGATACGAACCTCATGCCGATCCCCGGGCTCATCGATCCCGTCCCCGTGCCGCGCGCCGATGTCGTCGCCGGCGTCACGCCCCGAGAGGACGGCAAGATCGACCTCATCGGCCTTCCACGGAAGCGCATTGCCGAATTGTTCGAAGCGGCGGGCCTGGACGCCCGGCAAGCGAAGCTGCGCGCCAAGCAGGTGTTCCATTGGCTCTATCATCGCGGCGTGACCGATTTTGCCGAGATGACCGATATCGCCAAGGCTATGCGGCCCTGGCTGTCCGATCGTTTCGTGGTCGGGCGGCCCGAGATCGTCGAGGCACAGCACTCCACGGACGGCACGCGCAAATGGCTACTGCGCACGCCCGATGCCCACGATTTCGAGATGGTCTTCATTCCCGATGCGGATCGGGGCACTCTGTGCGTCTCCAGCCAGGTGGGATGCACGCTCAACTGCCGCTTCTGCCACACCGGCACGATGCGTCTGGTGCGCAACCTGACGGTGGGTGAAATCGTCGGCCAGGTCATGCTGGCACGCGATGCGCTGGGCGAATGGCCCAAGGGCGTGGCGGACACCAAGATCGGCACCATGGCCGACTTGGACGATGACGAGGATGAAGGTTCTTATACGTCGGATGGCCGCCTGCTCACCAACATCGTGATGATGGGCATGGGGGAGCCGCTTTATAACTTCGACAATGTGCGTGATGCGCTGAAGTTGGTGATGGATGGCGATGGTCTTGCCCTGTCGAAGCGGCGGATCACGCTTTCCACATCGGGCGTCGTTCCCAAGATGGCGCAATGCGGGGAAGAGATCGGTGTGAACCTGGCGGTATCGCTGCACGCCGTCACCAAGGACATCCGCGACGAGATCGTGCCGATCAACCGCAAGTACGGCATCGAGGAATTGCTTCAGGCCTGTGCCGACTATCCCGGGGCCAGCAACGCCCGCCGCATCACGTTCGAGTATGTCATGCTCAAGGACAAGAACGACAGCGACGACGATGCCCGCGAGCTTGTCCGCCTGTTGAAGCATTACAAGCTCCCGGCGAAGGTGAACCTTATCCCGTTCAACCCGTGGCCCGGTGCACCGTACGAATGCTCGACACCGGAAAGGGTGCGCCGGTTTTCCGACATCGTGTTCGAAGCCGGGATTTCAGCGCCGGTCCGCACCCCGCGCGGCCGCGATATCGACGCGGCCTGTGGCCAGCTGAAGACGGCGGCCGAGAAGAAAAGCCGGGCCGAACTGGACCGACTTTACGAAGAGAAGCAGGCCGCGCTGGGCTGAGCGATAGTCGGCCCACGGGGGAGCAATTCGCTTCGCCGTGCATTTGCATCGCTTGATCGTGGGTATGGGAGCTTTTTCGTCTGTTCATCTGACGTTGTGGATCAATGAACAAAAAGCTGCGTTACCCGATCAATTCAATGCAAGACCAGAGGGCTCTCACCATGCGTAAAGTCATTCTTACCGCTCTGATGGCGGCAGTCACCATCCCCGTGATGACCGCGACGCCTGCCGAAGCACGCCGCCGCGACGATCGCCGTTACTACAGCACCGACAACGGCGTGCGCTACTGGCGCGGCGACGACGGCCGCTATCGCTGCCGCAAGTCGAACGGCACCACCGGCCTCCTGATCGGCGGCGTCGGCGGTGCCCTGCTGGGCCGCACCATCGACGGCGGTCGTGACAAGACCCTGGGCACCGTGCTTGGTGCTGGCGCAGGTGCGCTGCTGGGTCGCGAAGTGGATCGCAACAACTCGCGTCCCCGCTGCCGCTGATCTTACCCGGTCCGCTAGGAAGGCGCGCTGCTCGAAAGGGCGGCGCGTTTTTCGTTTGCGCATACCTGATGGTGCGATTTGCAACCTTTCCTACTTACGCCGACTATGCTCCATGATTCGCGTGAGCCAAATGTTTTCCATTTTTCCAAAGCCGCTTCCTGCTGAGACGGCCCGTTCGTCTCGCTTTTCTGGACACCGGCAACTGCGGCAACCTGAGGGCATGCGATGAGCCGCCCCGCCGTCCTCGTCACCGGCGCCGCCCGCCGGCTGGGTCGCACGATCGCCCGGGCCTTTGCAGAGCAGGGCTGGCACGTCATCATTCACTACGGCTCTTCGCGCGATGAAGCGGAAGTTCTCGCTGCCACGCTATCGTCGGCACAGACCGTCACGGCGGATCTGGCGAATGTGGACCAAGCGATCGAAATGGTCGAGAATCTGGCCCAGACCGTCTCGGACTGGCGCGTGCTGGTAAACTGCGCCAGCGTTTTCGAATTGGATGACGCAACGCTTCTTTCCGCCGACGTGTTCGATAGAGCGATGCGCATAAACGCCCAAGCGCCCGCCGCCATGGCGCAAGCATTCCTGGGACAAGCCAAGTCGGCCCTTGGCCGCCGCGTGATCAACGTAAGCGATCAGAAGATCGCCAATATCAATCCGGACTTCTTTTCCTACACCATGAGCAAAACGGCTCTGGCGGCTGCCACGACCATGCTTTCCATGGCGCGCACCAACCCTCGCGATCGGGTCTACGGCCTGGCTCCCGGCGCGATCCTTGCCAGCCACGATCAGCGCGAGGAGGAAACGGAGCGATCCCACCTCATGAACCTGCTCCGCCGCAAGACCGGAGCCGATGAGATCGCCGCAGCCGCGCTATTCCTTGCCGAAGGGTGGTTGGAAAGCGGCGAGACCGTTTTCATAGACTCTGGCCAGCACCTGCTATCCCAACCTCGCGATGTTCTGTTTCTGGCACGAGACTGACCCTTCCCCGAACGCTTCTCCTCTGGGAATGGGACTTGTTCTTCCGGGCAGCGGGGTTAGGAATGCGCGCCATGCCATTCCATCAGTCTGATTGCCATCCCGCTGGCCGCCCCATCATCACGACCAGAGATTTCCAACATGGCTAAGCGCATACTCGATCGTTTTCTCAGCCGTGTTGTCGCCTGTGGTGCTCTGGAAGTCGTTCGGTCCGATGGCTCCAGCACACATTTCGGGTCGCGGGCAGAGGGCTTTCCTGACGTCCAGATCCGTTTCACCACCGACACGGCGGAACGGCGCATCCTGATGGATCCCCGCCTAGGCGCGGCTGAAGCGTTCATGGATGGCGAATTGGTGGTAGAGCGTGGCGACGTCATGGACCTCCTCGCGCTGATCCGCGGCAATGCTCCGTGGGATCGCAACGGTCGCCTTCAACCGGCAAGCCCGATCCGCCGCATCCGCAATACGCTGGCGCATCGGCTGGAGAGCTTCAACCAGTCGCGCAAGTCCAAGTCGAACGTGGCGCACCACTACGATATCGGCAACGATCTCTATCGCCTGTTCCTGGATACCGATCACCTACAGTATTCCTGCGCATACTGGCCCAGCCTCGATCTGTCGCTGGAACAGGCGCAGGAGGCCAAGCTGGCCCATATTGCTGCGAAGCTGGCGCTTCAGCCCGGGCAGCGCGTGCTTGATATCGGTTGCGGCTGGGGCGGCATGGCGATCTATCTCGCCCGCAACTTCGACGTCATCGTCCACGGCATCACGCTGAGCGAGGAGCAGCTCGTCCTTGCCCGCGAGCGCGCGACTGCGGCTGGCGTCGCCGATCGTATCACGTTCGAGCTGGTAGATTACCGCGATCTCGCAGCCTCAGGTGCGAACTACGACCGCATCGTTTCGGTCGGCATGTTCGAACATGTAGGCCAGCCCCAGTTCGAAGCCTTCTTCCGGGCATGCGCCAACATGCTCGCGGCAGATGGCGTGATGCTGCTGCACACCATCGGTCGAATGGGCGGCCCCGGCCTCACCGATGCATTCACGCGCAAATACATTTTCCCGGGCGGCTACATCCCGGCACTGAGCGAGACGCTGGCTTCCAGCGAGAAGATGCGCCTGATCGCGGCGGACGTAGAGAACCTGCGCCTCCACTACGCCTACACCTTGCGAGAATGGTACAAGCGTTGCGTGGCCCACCGGGACGAGATCATCGCGATGTTCGATGAGCGATTCTACCGCATGTGGACCTTCTACCTCGCCGGCGCGACGGCGGCGTTCGAGAGCGGTGGAATGTGCAATTACCAGATCCAGTACATCCGCTCCCGCCATGCCCTGCCGCTCACCCGCGATTACCTTGTCGAGGCCGAGCGGACGCTGTTGAAGGCCAAATAGCGATGCGCGGACTGGCGATCCTGCTTTCCCTATGGCTCGCCTTCGCCTCACCGCTGTGTCAGGCACGGGTCATCGTTTCGTTCTATAGTGTGCCCGGATCGATCATCACCGGTCGGTCGGTCCATGCCTTCTTCACGCTGACCGGCACGCTGGATGCAGACGGCCGCAAAGTGGATGAGAACTACGGTTTTTCCGCCAGGACCTGGAATCCGGCTGGGTTTTTTCGACCCGTGCCGCAGACGATGCTTATCGAAAAGCCGGCGTACATCCAGCGGGCGCGATATCACTTCCGCGTTCCGATCAGCGATGCCGCCTACCACAAGATCGCTCAGGAAGTGCGGCTGTGGTGGCACGATCCGCGATACCTGTGGGACATAGATCGGCGCAATTGCGTCACGTTCGTGGGCGTCGTGGCGCAGATATCCGGGCTGACCGTCGATTTCCCGCCGCCGATGATGCGCAAGCCTCGGATGTACCTCGACCATCTGGCCGCGCTTAACCCCGCGATCGATCGGACGCCGAATTAGCTCGGCTGATCACTTCGGCGGATAAGTGCAACAGTTCGGGTCGCTGTCGGTTCAGCGATGATGGCCAAAACCAGCTTGATTGCCAAAATTCGCAAGGACATCGTGCTTTACGGCGCTTTGGCCGCCAACATCGGCATCGCGATCGCAAAGTTCGTCGCGGCCGGGATCAGCGGCTCGTCCTCAATGGCGACCGAAGGCGTGCACTCGCTTGTCGACAGCGGCAACCAAATCCTGCTGCTCTACGGCCAGAAGCGCGCCGCGCGCCCGCCGGACAAGTTCCACCCCTTCGGCTATGGCAGAGAGCTATATTTCTGGGCCTTCGTCGTGGCCATCCTCATCTTCGCGGTGGGGGCTGGCGTATCGATCTACGAGGGCATCATCCATATTTGGAACCCGCACCCGATCGAAGATCCCCGGCTGAGCTACATCGTGCTTGGACTGGCATTTTTACTGGAGGGCGCATCATGGACTATCGCGGTGCGAGAGTTCCGCGGCAGCGTGGGTGATAAAGGCTGGTGGCAGGCCATTCACCGGTCGAAAGACCCGCCAGGCTTCATCGTTCTGTTCGAGGATTCCGCGGCCCTTGCGGGTCTGGTCATTGCCGCCGTCGGCGTTTGGGCCAGCGTGTATTTTCAGGACCCGCGGATTGATGGCGCAGCGTCCATCGTCATCGGTCTCGTACTGGCCGCCGTCGCGGTCCTGCTGGCGCGGGAGGCCAAGGGCCTGATCATCGGCGAGGCCGCTGATCCTAACCTGATCGCGCAGCTACGCGCCGTGCTGGATGGGCACCCGCAGATCGAGGCCGTCAACCATCTCCGCACCGTGCATACTGGTCCCGACAGCGTCTTCGTTGCCGTTAGCGCGGATTTTGTCGACACGATCCCGATGGGCGAAGCGGAGAGCCTGATAGAGGAGCTCGAGGTCGCCATGAAGGCCCTCTCTCCCACGATATCATCGATCTATATTCGGCCCGAGAAAAAGGAGAACGCATTCGTAGAGCATGTCAGCTCGACCGGAGCCGCTTGAGAAATACCGATGGCTACAAAAGAAAAACGCCGCACCCCGAGGGATGCGGCGCATCAAAAGCAAGACCGACTTTAGCCGGTCGAACCGTTTGCTCAGTTGACCGCGTCCTTCAGAACCTTGCCAGCCTTGAACTTGGGCTGGCTAGAGGCCTTGATTTCCATCGCTTCGCCGGTGCGGGGGTTGCGGCCGGTAGAAGCTTTGCGCTTGGCGACGGAGAAGGTGCCGAAACCGACCAGGCGAACTTCTTCACCCTTCTTCAGCGCATCGGAGATGGCATCGAAAACGCCTTCCACGGCCTTAACGGCGTCGTTGCGCGTAAGCCCGCTGGTTCCTGCGACCGCGCTGATCAGATCGTTTTTGTTCATTGTGGGATCCCCCTACCTCTCAGTGGAAAACGTTCGAAACTTTTTGAAACCTGGATTCGCCTAGCGAATGGGTGTGGAATTGAGCGCCTTTTCCAGCGCCTGTCAAAGCCAAAAAGCCTCAAAAAACGACGGTTTACCGCGTTTCTTCGATAGATTTTCGTATATCTCGTAGGTTAACGAAGCCCCGCCATGCTAATTATGAAGAAAGCGCGTTCAGCACTTTAACTTCACAATCCAATCTGGCTGTTGACCCTTCGCTCCGAAAAAAAGAAGAGGCGGACATCCAGGATGCCCGCCCCGCCATCAATTCAAAAACTGGAACGCGAAAAAACGAAACCTTACGCTTCGTCATTCCGAACGTCGCGACGCTCGGCAATACGAGCGCGCTTGCCCGTGCGGCCACGCAGATAGTACAGCTTGGCGCGGCGCACGACACCACGGCGCACGACAGTGATAGCATCGAGGTTAGGCGAATAGAGCGGGAAAACACGCTCCACGCCTTCGCCGAAGCTCATCTTGCGCACAGTGAAGTTGGAGCCCATGCCGCGGTTCGAACGCGCGATGCACACGCCTTCAAAATTCTGCACGCGGGTACGCGTACCTTCAACAACCTTAACGCCGACCTTGACGGTATCGCCAGGACGGAAATCAGGAATTTCCTTGGCGGCCTTGGAGATTTCCTCGGCCTCGATCTGCTGAATCAGGTTCATATGCCTGGTCCTTCGTTGTGCCGCGCGCCAGAGGCAGACTGGTCCCGAGCGCCAGAATGACGCTCCCAAAGGTCCGGCCTGCGTGACCGTGTATCATCGACCGATCTGGCTTTGCGCCAGGCGGCGATTTTCGCATGATCCCCCGATCGCAGCACTTCAGGGATCGTGCGCCCTTCCCACTCGGTGGGTCGGGTATAGTGGGGATATTCAAGCAAGCCGTCCTCGAACGACTCCTCGGCCCCACTGGAAGGCGCGCCCATTACGCCAGGAAGCAGCCGAATGCAAGCATCCAGCAGCATGAGCGCGGCCGGCTCGCCCCCTGAAAGGACGATATCACCGACGCTGACCTCTTCCACTTGGCGACCTGCAAAGATACGCTCGTCGAAGCCTTCGAAACGCCCACACAGGATGGTGACGCCCGGCCCTGCTGCCAGCGCTCGAATGCGCTTCTGCGTGATCGGCGCACCTCGCGGGGTCATCGCCAGGATCGGAGCATCGGGCTGCAAAGCGCGCGCGTGGTCGATCGCAGCGGCGAGAATGTCCACCTTCAGTACCATGCCCGCGCCGCCGCCCGCTGGCGTATCATCGACGGTGCGATGCTTATCGGTCGCGAAATCCCGGATGTGCACCGGCGTCAGCGCCCATCGCCCTTCCACCAGTGCCCTGCCCGCCAGCGAAATGCCGAGCGGCCCAGGAAACATTTCCGGATAGAGCGTCAGGACGGTGGCGGCGAACGTCATGGTCGCGTCAGTCTTCGGCAAAAGCCGCGGCGATCACCAGCTTTTCAGCGTCCCACGCCGTCACCGCGGACGGTGTCATCGGCACCATAAAGCGCCGCCGCTTGCCGTCTTCCTGCGCCGGTCGCTCGATCTCCAGCACATCGCCTGCGCCATAGTTTTCGACGGCGATGCAGGTGCCCAAGGCTTCGCCTGACAGCGATACCGCAGGCAAGCCCAGCAAGTCTGCATGATAATATTCGCCATCCGCCAACGGTGGCATGGCAGAGCGGGGCACAGTCAGCGCCGTACCCCGCAGCTTCTCGGCGGCCGTACGATCCGCCACTTCAGCGAACCGCGCGATTGCGCCGCCTTTGCCGTCGTCCTTCAGCTTTTCGAGCGTGAGTGTACCCGCGTTGAAAGCATGGTAGCGCTTCAACGCGGCCACACCCTCTCCGAACAGCTTTACGCGCACCTCGCCCGTCACACCGTGCGCACCAGTGATGGCGGCCAGCGTGACGGGACGATCAGGTGACAAAGGCATAGGTTCCGCCTCGGCTATCAGCCTTCAGCCGGAGCCTCGCTGCTCTCGACCTGAGCCTCTTCGGCGCCAGGGTTCTCAGCGCCCTCAGCCGGAGCTTCGGCCGAGGAGGCCTGTGCTGCCTTTGCAGCTTCTTCGGCCTCAGCAGCCTTGGCGGCCTTGTCCTCGGCGCGATCCTTGGCCTTCTTGCCCGGCTCGGCCTTGTTCGGGTTGTTGGTGGCCGCACGCTCCTTGATGCCGGCCTTGTCGAGCATACGCGCGACGCGGTCGGTCGGCTGCGCACCCACGCCCAGCCAGTAGCGCACGCGATCTTCGACCAGCGTCACGCGGTTCGCGTCATCCTTGGCGAGAACCGGGTTGTAGGTGCCCACCTGCTCCAAATACTTGCCGTCGCGCGGGCTACGGCTGTTGGTGACGACGATGCGATAATACGGACGCTTCTTGGCGCCACCGCGCGAGAGACGGATTGCTACGGACATTGTTCAACCTTCCTTCTAGATTCTAATGATTACTTCTTGAATTTGCTCATATCGGGCAGGCTGCCGACGCCGCCACCCATACCGCCAAGGGCATTGCCCAGGCCGGGCATGGCGCCTTCTAGGCCGCCCGTGCCGAACATCGCGGCAAGGCCCTTGAGCCCGCCCATCTTCTTGATCTGCTTCATCGCCTTGGACATTTCCTGATGCATTTTCAGGAGCTTGTTTACGTCCTGCACCTGGGTGCCCGAGCCGTTGGCGACGCGGATCTTGCGCTTGGCGTTCAGCAGCGCGGGATTGCTGCGCTCCTTGGGCGTCATCGAGCCGATGATCGCATCCATGCGCAGCAACACGCGCTCGTCCATGCCGGAGGATGCCATCGCCGCCTTGGCCTTCTTCATGCCCGGCATTAGTCCCGCCAGGGCGCCGATGCCGCCCATGTTCTGCATCTGCTTGAGCTGCATGCGCAGGTCGTTCATGTCGAACTTGCCCTGCTCCATGCGCTTGGCGAGCGCTTCGGCATCCTCAAGCTTGACCGCCTCGGCTGCTTTCTCGACGAGGCTGACGATGTCGCCCATGCCCAGGATGCGATTGGCGACGCGGGCGGGCTGGAATACCTCGATCGCGTCAAGCTTTTCACCGGTACCGGCGAACTTGATCGGCTTGCCGGTGACGGCCCGCATCGACAGCGCCGCACCACCGCGCGCATCGCCGTCCATACGCGTAAGGACGACGCCGGTCAGGTCGACCTGCCCCGCGAACGACTGCGCGACGTTGACCGCGTCCTGCCCGGTCAGCGAATCGACGACCAGCAGCACTTCGCGCGGGGTCGAGATGGCGGAAACCGCCTTCATCTCGTCCATCAACTGCTGATCGACGTGCAGACGACCGGCGGTATCGAGCAGCAGCACGTCCACTGCCTGCAGCCTGGCCGACTGCAACGCGCGTGTCGCGATCTCGGTCGGCTGCTGGCCGGCGATGATCGGCAAGGTTGCGACACCCACCTGCTCGCCCAGGACTTTCAGCTGCTCCTGCGCCGCCGGGCGATTTACATCCAGAGAGGCCATCATGGCCTTTTTGCCGTGCTTCTCCTTGAGAAGCTTGGCAATCTTGGCGGTGCTAGTGGTCTTACCCGAGCCCTGGAGACCCACCATCATGATGACGATTGGCGGTGTGGCATTGAGGTCAAGCTCGGGCGCGGTATCGCCGCCCAGCGTCTCGATGAGCGCATCGTTGACGATCTTGACGACTTGCTGACCCGGCGTCACCGAGCGCAGCACGTCCTGACCTACCGCCTTTTCGGTGACCTGGTCGACGAAGCGGCGCACAACCGGCAGCGCCACGTCTGCCTCGAGCAGCGCGATGCGCACTTCGCGCATGGCATCGCGGACATCCTGCTCCTTGAGCGCACCGCGCCCACGCAGCTTGTCGAACACACCACCAAGGCGATCCGAAAGACTGTCGAACATTACTGTCCACTCCAGTTGCCACGAGCGAAAACCCGCGAAACGCCAAAAACGCCGGCGGACGAAACCTCGTCAGCCGGCGTAGAAATAGTCACCGCTCCGCGACCGTGAACAGTCGCAAAGGTGTGGTGAGATTTGATTCAGGCCGGAGTGAGAATAACGGCCTCCGAGAACCGGGGCGAGGCGACCATCTTGGTCTTATGCACCGGATTCGCAGGAGGCTAGCGTTCGCAGCCCGGCATGGACCAAATATCGCCATACCGACAGAATGGTGGAGCCGAGGGGGATCGAACCCCTGACCTCTACAATGCCATTGTAGCGCTCTCCCAGCTGAGCTACGGCCCCGTTCCATTCATTCGGACAAGCCCTGGGAGGCCTGTCCACCCCTAGGTCGAACCCCGGGAGGACCGCCCCTCTAGTGGGGGCTCCCAGGGTTGGCAAGAGGGAAAATCGCGGGGCGGAAAAGAGGTTTCTCCGCCCCGTGACGATTACGTATCGTGCTCGTTCTCATCGGCCGCTGCGCCGATGCCAAGATCGTCGTCCCCGCCGAGATCGACATCGTTGTCCGGCGAATCGCCGTCCTCGTCGATGTCGAGATCCTCTTCGGCCAGATCGTCATCCTGCTCCTCGACGACCTCCTTCTTCTGCACTTCCTCGAAGGCGACCGGCTGCTTGGACTTGAGCACAGGCTCAGGCGTCCAGCTGTTGCCGCACTCGATGCAGGTGACCGGGTCATCCTTGCCGAGGTCGTAAAAACGAGTGCCGCATTTCGGGCAGCCGTGCTTGGCGCCCCACTCAGGCTTGACCATGAATTATCCTCGTCTGGCGCCATCCCCCAAAAGGATCGCGCTGAAAGTTCGCGTACTTGATGGTTAGGCCCCGCCGCGAAATCAAGCGGAGAAGGGACGCATCAGGGCGCGCGCCTTGCCATAGCCGGTGGCCCCTGTCAAAAGCCGCGCGCTTCCCGCGCTATGCCGCCACCTAGTGAAAGCCCCATACGTGACCGCCGACCCGACCTCTCCGATGCGCCCGCGCCGTTTCCAGGCGAGCGGCCCGTTACGCGGTCGCATCCGCGTGCCTGGCGACAAGTCGATCAGCCATCGTGCGATCATGCTGTCCTCCCTCGCCGTCGGAGAAAGCCGGATTTCCGGGCTCTTGGAAGGTGAGGACGTGCTGGCGACAGCCGCTGCCATGCGGGCGATGGGTGCGCATGTAGAGCGTGTCGGCACAGGTGACTGGATGGTCAACGGAGTGGGCGTTGGCGCCTTGCTCCAGCCAGAGACGGCGCTGGAGATGGGTAATTCGGGAACCTCCACCCGGCTGCTGATGGGTTTGGTGGCATGCCATCCAATCCAGGCCACTTTCACCGGTGATGCCAGCTTGTCCAAACGACCGATGGGGCGCGTGATCGAGCCTTTGTCGCAAATGGGCGCCGACATCGCGGCCAGCGCCGGCGGACGCCTGCCATTGATCCTGCGCGGCGCTTCACCCGCCTTGCCGATCCGGTACCGCCTACCGGTGGCCTCGGCGCAAGTGAAAAGCGCGGTGCTGCTCGCTGGGCTCAATACGCCGGGTCAAACCACTGTCATCGAACCCGTTCCGACGCGCGATCACTCCGAACGCATGCTCAAAGGTTTCGGTGCCGACTTGATGGTGGATGTGGATCCGAACGGCACCCGGGTCATCACGCTTTCCGGACAAGCCGAATTGAAGCCTCAGACGATCGACGTCCCCGGCGATCCCAGCTCCGCCGCTTTCTTCGTGGTGGCCGCGCTGATCGTTGAAGGGTCGGACGTGATCATCGAGAACGTTGGCCTCAATCCTACGCGCTTTGCCCTGTTTGATGTGCTTCGACAGATGGGCGGCAGCATCGATGAAATCGATCGCCGGGAAGTGGGCGGCGAGCCGGTCGCGGATCTGCGCGTCCGCCACTCCACTTTGCGCGGCATCGAGGTCGACCCCGCCGTCGCGCCCAGCATGATCGATGAATTTCCGGCACTGTTCGTCGCGGCATCGGTCGCGCAAGGGCGAACGGTCACGACCGGGCTGGATGAGTTGCGCGTGAAGGAATCCGATCGTCTGGCGGTAATGGCCACCGCTCTGACGCTGGCGGGTGCCCGGATCGAAGAGCGCGAGGATGGTCTCATCATCGACGGCACAGGAGGGGCGCTCCTACCCGGCAATTCCCGCGAACCGATTGTCACGCATCTCGATCATCGCATTGCCATGAGCATGGCGATTGCGGGAATGGCGAGCCGCCAAGGCGTCGAGATCGACGACACCCGCCCGATCGCGACGAGCTTCCCGACGTTCGAGAGCTTGCTGGATGCTCTCGCCGATGAGGTGGCCGCGTGATCATCGCGGTCGACGGCCCAACCGCGTCGGGCAAGGGCACGATCTCCAAGGCACTGGCGGCGCACTTCCATCTGCCTCATCTGGACACAGGGCTGCTTTATCGCGCGGTTGGTCGGCAATGCGCCCTCGCTGGCGGAAATCCAGACGATCCGGCCGACGCTCTGGCTGCAACCGCGTTCGCCGAAGAGTTGCTGAACGACCCCGAACTGCGATCCGAAGCCACCGGCGGCCTCGCCAGTCGCGTGTCGATCCACCCATCGGTCCGCCAAGCCTTGTTCGAGCGGCAGCGCAGCTTTGCGAACCAGCCTGGAGGCGCTGTACTGGATGGACGGGACATTGGCACGGTGATCGTGCCCGAAGCGCAGATCAAACTCTTCGTCACCGCCAGCGTCGAAGCCCGCGCCGAGCGCCGTCACCGGGAGATGCTAGTGCAAGGTCGCGACGTTAGCCTGAGCGATATCGCCAACGACTTGAGGGCCAGGGACGCCCGCGATACCTCGCGCAAGGACGCACCCCTTATGGCCGCCGATGACGCCGTCGTGTTGGACACGAGCACTCTCGACCGAGACGCCGCGATCGCCTCCGCCATTCAGATCGCCCAGGATCGCCAGAGCCTCCGCACCGCCGACGCCTGATTACCGGATCGGACCGACGTCGGCGATCGCCTTCCCCGCAGTTGCATCTTGCCCTGCGAGGGAGTAGAGGCCAGCAGCTTTTTTGACCTTTTTGATCAGGAAGGCGCCCGCTCGGGTATCCGGCCCCGCGGGCAGTTCGGCCCTTTTTGGCCCGTTTGCCGCATGGTGCGGCGGCGGAAGAAAGACCGGCGGAAACAACCGCCTGGCCGGAAAATCAGTACGTAGAGAGACATTGCATTTATGGCCACTATGGCAAATCCCACTCGCGATGATTTCGCGAAAATGCTCGACGAGCAACTCGGTGGCGCTGGCGAAGAGGGCTTCGAGGGCCGCGTCGTCAAGGGCACGATCACCGCAATCGAAAACGACAAGGCCGTCATCGATGTAGGCCTCAAGAGCGAAGGCCGCGTTTCGCTGCGCGAATTCGCCCGTGGTGACGATGATCACGGCCTGAAGGTCGGTGACGAAGTCGAAGTCTATGTCGACCGCGTAGAGAACGCCGACGGCGAAGCGATGCTGTCGCGCGATCGCGCCCGTCGTGAAGCTGCGTGGGACAAGCTCGAAAGCGAATTCGGCGAAGGCAAGCGCGTCGATGGCGTGATCTTCGGCCGCGTCAAGGGTGGCTTCACTGTCGATCTCGACGGCGCTGTGGCGTTCCTGCCCGGCTCGCAGGTTGATATCCGCCCGGTCCGCGATGTCGGCCCGCTGATGGATATCCCGCAGCCGTTCCAGATCCTCAAGATGGATCGCCGTCGCGGCAACATCGTCGTGTCGCGCCGCGCCGTTCTGGAAGAGACCCGCGCCGAGCAACGCAGCGAACTGATCGACAAGCTGACCGAAGGCCAGGTGATCGACGGCGTCGTGAAGAACATCACCGATTACGGTGCGTTCGTCGACCTGGGCGGCATCGACGGCCTGCTCCATGTCACCGACATGAGCTACAAGCGCGTCAACCATCCGAGCGAGGTCATCAACATCGGTGACACCGTGAAGGTGCAGATCATCCGCATCAACTCGGAAACCCAGCGCATCAGCCTCGGCATGAAGCAGCTGGAGAGCGATCCGTGGGAAGGTGCGATGGTCAAGTACCCCGTCGGCGCTAAGCTGCACGGCACTGTCACCAACATCACCGAATACGGCGCCTTCGTGGAGCTGGAGCCGGGCATCGAAGGCCTGGTTCACGTTTCGGAAATGTCCTGGACCAAGAAGAACGTCCACCCCGGCAAGATCGTATCGACCTCGCAGGAAGTCGACGTCATCGTGCTCGAGGTCGATTCCGAGAAGCGCCGCATCAGCCTGGGCCTCAAGCAGGCCAACCGCAATCCGTGGGAAGAGTTCGCCGAGAAGCATCCGGTGGGCAGCCAGGTCGAAGGCGAAGTCAAGAACGCTACCGAGTTCGGCCTGTTCATCGGTCTGGATGGCGACGTCGATGGCATGGTCCACATGTCCGACATCGCATGGGGCATTTCGGGTGAAGACGCCCTCGCCCTGCACCGCAAGGGTGAGCAGGTTTCGGCCGTCGTTCTCGACGTCGATGTCGAGAAGGAGCGCATCAGCCTTGGCATGAAGCAGCTGGAGCGTGGCGCTCCCGCAGCGGGCGGCGCGCCTGGCGCGGCAGCCAGCGGCGGCGCGGGTGGTCTGCGTCGTGGCGAAGTCACCACCGTCACCATCCTCGAAGTCCGCGATGGCGGCCTCGAAGTGCAGGCTGGCGACGATGGCGCGACCGGCTTCATCAAACGTTCGGACCTCGGCCGCGATCGCGACGAGCAACGTCCTGACCGCTTCCAGGTCGGCCAGAAGCTCGATGCGATGGTGATCGGTTTCGACCGTTCGAAGAAACCGAACTTCTCCGTCAAGGCCCGTCAGTTGGCCGAGGAAAAGGAAGCCGTGGAGCAGTACGGTTCGTCGGACTCGGGTGCATCGCTCGGCGATATCCTGGGCGAGGCTCTCAAGAACCGCTAGCCGTACGCGGGCCGCAGAGCCACAACTCTCCGGCCCCCTCGTCTCGGGTTCAGCCCGGCACGATCAAATAGAAAAGCCCGCCCGGCCAAACGCCGCGGTGGGCTTTTTCTTGCGCTCTCATCCGCTACATAGTCGGGTGAGGAGACACTCATGCTCGAAGTTCATCAATTCCCGTGCCTTTCGGATAACTACGGGTTCCTGCTGCACGACCCCGAAAGCGGTGAGACCGCATGCATCGATACTCCCGACGCGTCGGAGTACCTTCGGCAGGCCCAGCTGAAAGGCTGGAAAATCACCCAGATCTGGAACACCCACTGGCATCCTGACCATGCCGGAGGAAACGAGGCGATCAAGGCTGCGACGGGCTGCATCGTCACTGCGCCCGTCAATGACTCAAGCCGGATCGCCGGGGTGGATCGTACGGTAGACCACGGCGATACGGTGAAGCTGGGGGAATACACTGGCCATGTGATCGATGTTGGCGGGCATACACTGGGGCACGCGGCGTTTCACGTTCCCGGTGCAGCGATCGCCTTTGTGGGTGACGCCCTATTTGCGTTAGGTTGCGGTCGCATGTTCGAAGGCACTGCTCCGCAATTTTGGCAGAGCTTGAGCCGTCTGAAGCAGCTTCCGCACGATACGCTGATCTACTGCGCCCATGAATACACCGCGGGCAACGCGCGCTTCGCGATCCATGCAGACCCGGAAAATGCGCAGTTGGCTGCCTACGTCACCGAAGTGGAGGAACGTCGTGCACAAGACCTGCCAACCGTCCCCACGAAACTGGGGCGTGAGTTGGAGACCAATCCATTCCTCCGGGCCGATGACACTGATTTGCAATCCCGATGGGGGGCTGGCGATGCCGTGGCAACGTTCGCAGCCCTACGGGCCGCCAAGGATGCTTTCTGATGCCCATCCGTGCTTCGCGCTAACGACCAAGGTCATACTGTCATATGTCGCTAATGAACCTTTTGGCGCCGACATATATCCCGATGTTGGAAGCTCTATCCCGCTGGCTGAAAAAGGCTGAGACACAACTGCCTATGGGCGAGGCGGAGGCGCTTTTGCTTTCCAGCCTGACGCCGGACATGTTCCCGCTGGCCACACAGGTTCGCTTCGCGTGTGTCCAGGCACGGGAGGGGATACACCGACTGCGCCGAGAGGACTTTCCTCCAGCATTGACGGCCCTGCTCGACGAAGGGAGGAACGCGCGGACACAGCCTGGCACTCTGGCCGACGCGCAACGCCATATCAGGGAGACTGTCGAATGGGTGAAGCAATCGGCTTCGGGTAGCGATGGCGGAGCGCCTCAGCGCCCTCTATCCCATGCGCTGCCCAACGGCCTAATTTTCAACCTCACAGCGGAGCAATACGTGCGCGACTGGGCGATCCCCCAGTTCTATTTCCATGTGATGGCCGCCTACGCCATTCTAAGGAGCAGCGGCATCGACCTGGGCAAAGCGGATTACGTGCAGCACATGTTCGCCTACGCCCGACCGGAAGCAATGGCGCCGACCGCCTAATCCCGGATTGCCTCGACCGTCAGCCGACAAACAAAAACCCCCGCACAAGGCGGGGGTTCGTTTGGAGCGATATAGCCCGTTAAAAGCTACAAGGCGCCGATCGATTGATCGACGAGCGCGCGATCTGCCTGCGCCGTGTAGTTCCCGCGGATAAGGCCCTGCGCAGCGTCAGCAGCGGCGCGAGCCGCCTTCGTACGCAAATCAGCCACGGCTGAACGCTCCGCCGCACCGATCTTATCCTGGGCCATCTTTTCCCGACGCGCGATGACATCGGTGGTATCCGCCTCAGCCTTCGCGACGATCGCCTCCGCCTCGTGACGGGCATGATCAAGCATCGACGCCACGTCCTTTTCAGCACTGGCGATCTTGTCGGCATATTCCTTGCGGAGCGCCTCAGCCTCGGCGCGCAGTGCCTTGGCTTGCTCCAGCTGGCTGCGGATATCGGCGATCTTGGCATCGAGACCAGACGTCACAAGCTTGGGAACGCCCTTCCACAATGCAATAAGGATCAGCACGATCATCGATGCGCTGACAACCGCGACGGGTGGCGCGATGCCGAGCAACAGCGGCTCAGCGTGATGCACCTCGGTACCCGCGTGGG
>NZ_CAXYKL010000165.1:0-16791 GCF_964277725.1 uncultured Novosphingobium sp.
CTAAGTTTCGCGACAACTCAGATGAGCAGCCTCGTTCCTCGTGTGCTGGTGTCGCAAAAGTCAGTTGCACAATGTTTTTGTTCTGATACAGTTTTGCGACATGCTGATTGGCTACGCCCGTGTGTCCACCGACGACCAGGATCTCCGGCTGCAACGCGCCGCGTTAAAGGAGGCGGGATGCAAGCGGACGTTCGAGGAGAAGATCTCGGGCGCGAAGCGTGACCGACCGGAGCTAGCAAAGATGATCGAGCAGCTGCGCGACGATGACACCGTGGTGGTGACGCGGCTCGACCGACTGGCGCGCTCCACCCGTGACCTGCTCGACATCGCCGAAAAGCTGAAGGAGGCCGGAGCCGGCCTGCGCTCGCTGGCCGAGCCTTGGGCGGATACGACCTCACCAGCGGGCCGCATGGTGCTGACCGTGTTCGCCGGCATCGCCGAATTCGAGCGCGAGCTGATCCACCAGCGCACCAGCAGCGGACGAGTAGCGGCCAAGGCAAGGGGAGTCCGCTTCGGCCGCCCTCCCAAGCTCACCCCCGATCAGATTGCGCTTGGGGAGCGACTGGTAAGCGAAGGCACGTCGGTGCGCGAAGCCGCCAAGCTGCTCAAGTGTCACCATGCCACGCTCTACCGGGCGCTGACCGCCGCGACATTGGCTCCGTGATGTCTGGCGCTCCGCGACCTATTGCCCTGGAAGGGGAGGCCTAATGCCGATCCGCCCCGAGCACGTATTCCTGTACCCGATCGACTGGCAGCAGATCTCGCACCATGTGCGCTTCGTGCGGGCAGGGGGCGCTTGCGAGCATTGCGGAGGCCCGCACGGGCAGAGGGTATTCCATCTGCGGGACGGACGGTGGTGGGACCGGAAACGGCATTGCTGGCGCAACGGCCAGGGCCGGCGTGTGCGGCGGCCAACTGAGAACATTCTAGAGCACGGTGCGTGGACGCCGGTGGTGCTGGCCTGCGCGCACCTCAACCATAATCCCAGCGATAGCGCGCTCAACCGGCTAGCGGCGCTGTGCCAGCGCTGCCACATGCTCCACGATGGCCCAGAGCATCGGCGCCGGCGTTGGATGAACGCGCACTACCGGCGTGCCCTCGGGGACCTGTTCTACGGACCTTACCCCGTGCTGGGAGCTGACTGGATCACGCCCACCCCGCTCAGCATGCTAGACGATCACCGCATCGGAACGTTCTCCCGTTGAGAGTTGTTTCACTTATTGCGTTTACACGTCGCACTCACTAGATGGCATCCACCTTGGGGAGACGAAACATGGCTGCCGTGGCCTTCAACATCGACGAGGCTTACGAGCCCACCGCGCAGGAGATCGAGGCGGTCGGTAACGCCGCGCGTGCGCTGTCGCGGGTGGATTCCAGCCGCCCTATCCACCTTACTGTGGAAGGGGCGGGCGAGGACGTCATCAGCCTGCCATCCGGTGTGTTCAACAGCATCGTCAAGATGCTGGTTGAGATCGGCAACGGCCATGCTGTCACCGTCGTGCCGGTACAGGCAGAACTCACCACTAGCCAGGCGGCCGACCTGCTCAACATGTCGCGTCCCCACCTTATCAAGCTCCTGGAACGCGGCGACCTGCCGTTCCGTATGGTGGGCACACATCGCAAGCTGCTCGGCCGCGACGTACTGACCTACCGCAGCCGCATGGATGCGGCTCGGCATGATGCCTTGCAGGGAATGGCGGACCTGGATCAAGAAGCCGGCCTCTTTGACGATCACGCGACCCTCGATCGTCCCTGATGCTGGTCGGCCGCTACACCGTCCTACTTGATGCCAACGTCATGCACCCCGCCATCGTGCGGGGTGCACTCTTGTGGTTCGCCGCCAGCCGGCTGTTCCGGCCGCTCTGGAGCGAGGCGATCCTGGCCGAGTGGGAGGGATAGCCTGCGACGGCGGTTTCCCGATCTGGCGGGCGATCATTTCCAACGGCAGCGGGCCTACATGGGCAGCTTCGGGGAAGCGTTGGTGGAAGGCTACGAACCGCTGATGCCCGCCCTGGCACTGCCTGATCCCAAAGACGTCCATGTTCTTGCGGCAGCGATCCACGGCAGGGCCGACGCAATCGTCACCTACAACCTCAAGGATTTTCCGGTCGACGTAGCCGCCCGCCATGGCATCGAAGTAAAACATCCCGATGACTTCATCGTCAACGTCATCGATCTCGATACAGCCAAGGCGTTGACCGCGATCGGCAGCCAACGCCGCCAGTTTCGCAACCCCGCTGTCACCGCTGAAGATTACCTTGACCGCTTTCGGAAAAGTGGCTTGGTTCAGGCGAGCCACCGCCTCCAGCCACTCGCTGACCTGTTCTGAACGAGGGTTCTGACACCAATAAGCGGTTGAAAGGCCCTGCCCGGCCTGAAGCGTCAGAACGGTCCGGTTGAGACACCGCCATGTCCATAGCTAAGCGGCGATATGGCTAACTGTTGGAGCTTGCAATCGTGATAGCGTTTGCTCGCAACCAAAGCGACTTCTTGCTTGAATTATTTGAGAGCGAAGAAGCCGCTCTGCTCACGCTAATTGACAACATGCGCACCAATCGTCTGGACCTGCTCGCAATTCAAATTGATTGCTCACATTATCTGCAGCTCTGTATGACGATGATTAGTGGGCTATTTGCTCTATGACTGCCACCGCTCGAGCGCGAGCTGGTCCGACTGTTTGATCAGGGCGGCAGTCGCTTTTCCACCTTAGGTGAACAGATGTAGCAGTTCTATCGCTCCTGCCCCCACAAGGCCGGCGCTAGGCGCCAACAATGCTAAATTGCGCGTTTGCCTTCTACGCGCAGAGTTTTCCTGTTCCATCTGCGCAACCTGCTGAGCAGCGGCGGTCTCTTGGGCGAGCCGCAACTCCTCGCGCAAAGCCTGCTGCTCGCCTGCGAGGGTGGCTATGCTATTTAGCACTGCCGCAAACTGGTCCTTCAGCACCTCCGAGTGCTGTGTGGCCCGGTTCCGGTCGGCTTCCACAGCTTCCGCAACTTGGGCGGAAAGCTGACCCAGCCCTGTCGCGACCTCATCTAGCTTGCTACGCAAGCGCTTTGCCTCGGTCGTGGTAAGGTCCTGTACCTCGATGATCTGAGCGGCAAAGCGTTTGCGCTGCCGCTCAAAGCAGTGCTCTACCTCTTCGAGGTGCGCAGCCAGTTCATCCTTTACCGGCTTTGCAATGAGGCCCTCCAGCAGGTCGGAAAGATCGGCGGTTTCCGGTTCCATATTAGTCTGCGTCATGCTGACCCTGTGCAATATTTGCGGTGGATATTGCGGCTCAGCCGCATCTGGCACAGCCTCGCGAGGGCGAGCGCCGGCTGCCGGTGACGCACCGCATCGTGCACCATGCCGGTCAACCGTTTTGTCTCGCGGCCATGCGCGTTCGCCATGTGGGTCTCGAAACCGGCAACCCGCTCAAGGTCATGCCTGATAGGCCCCATCCTGCGCAGGTGTAGTGCCCATGACTGACTCCGCTCTTCGCGGATCTGCGCATGCCGCACTTTGATCTTTGCAATATCGGCGTCGCATTGGTCACGCTGCTGGACCGCAATCTTGCGCCGTGCGCTCGGTGTGTCCCGTGCATCCTGCAGCCGTTTGAGAAGCTGTTTCGGCACATGATCCTGCATCACCTTCCGGTGTGCAGCGGCGGCTTGCGCCAGGGCAGCACTGTCGGCTTCGAACTGGTTGGTGATCCAAGTCCAGTACGCATCCATGCCATACTCGTTCAGCAGCTTGCGGACATCTGCTACCCGGGCACAGGGCGGCGGCACCAACGGTTCGGTTTGCAGGCCCGTCTCCTTGTTGAACCATTCGGTGATGCGGTCGCAGGCGGCGACGAGCTTCGCTTGGTCCGCTACCAGCCATTCCTGCAAGGCGCTGACCGTTGCTCTGATGGGCTTGCGATCCTGCAGCAACTGCTCCTGCGAGACGCCGGGCGATGGCGAAACTGTTTGTGAGGCGACACTCGCATCACGCACCCACCTGCGGACATTGCCTGCAATCAAGCTTTCGGCACCACCCAACCTGCGCAGCTTGTCGTCATATCGCAAGAACCACTTGTGCCATCTATCCTTCCGGGCCTCCGCCGCTCTAATTGCCTCCTGGCACTTGCTGGCCGCCATGCGCGATGCACCCCGATTACGCCGCCACTGGCACCACAGATCATCCTGCCGCCAATAGGCCTGTTCGCGCACTTCCTTGCTGATCCGTAGCCGCCGTTCTCCTTCGCAGGACCGACGAATGTCTACCGTCAGAGCCTGCCGCGCGGCCGCCTGCACCTGTGCGGACCAGCGGTGATGCTCGTCACCCTTCTGTGCCATGCCAGTCCAGCTATCGCCGAGCTCCAGCGGGTAGATCCGGCTGAGCAGATCATCCGGCATCTTCAGCTCGAAATGGGCGATTTCTCGGCTGAATAAGCCCCGCAATGCGGCGAGATCGCATGCACGCCCGGCGTCAGCCTCATCCTTGCGCCAACGGCGAACCGAATCTTGTGAATAGGCGTAGGTAATCACCAGACGGTAGCGGATGGGAGAGCGGACCCAGCCCTTGAGCTCCTCCAGTTCCTGCCCCAGCTTTTCTGGCTCGAACACACCCAGACGGTTGGCTGTGCTCACCAGCAGGATCAGGCTGGCGGTGGGGACGTGACGCTGCGCGATCCGTTCCACCAGTTCCCGCTCCCGCGGATTGGCCGCCGCGATACCGGGTAGATCGAGAATGATCACCCGGACCAATGGGTCGCTGTCGGCGAAATAGCAGCCGGGAATATACAGTGATACCGGATCGGTGCCCTGCCAACTGCCGTCCTCCACCTGCCGGCGTATATTTGCAAGTTCTGCCTGCATCTGATCAGCCGACAGGCCTGGCCCGTCCGGTCTATCTCGTCGCCAGCGATTGTCTGGGGACCGGGCATAGCGCATCGGAGTTGCCGTCGATGATTCTCCATGCTGTCGGTTGCCCCGCAGCACCTTCTGGACCGCATCGAAGCTAAGGCCATCCGCGATCCCCAGCAGGGTTAGCAGCAGCGTCGTCTTGCCGACCTGCGTCGGGCCGAACAATACCACCATGGTTTCCGGGCTACGCTGCGACAGTGTCTTGCCGTCCTGCGAGAGGGAGGCGACCCATTCGTCATTCGCCCGGATTGCCCAAGCCAGCGTCTCGCCATGCAGCCGCTTCCATGTAGGCACTGTCATGCGTGGCGGCCGCGCATCTCGTCCAGAAAACTGGTTTGCGCGTTTCTCAGATCATCTATCGCCAGCGTCGCCCGGAAGCGATTGCCAAGGCTTTCATCCAATCCAAGAACGACCTCCAGCTGATCGCTGACACGCCGCTTCACCCAGCTCATCATCTCGTCGAAATGTGCCAAGTGCCGCGTCTTCTGGTCACGAAAGCCGCTGCTGATCGCCTCCGACACATGCGCTCGCCCCTTAGTCTGCTGCTTCTCCAAAGATGAGATGACGCCATAGGCGAGCACGGCCGCGCCAAGCGCCATGCCAACAGGACCCGTCGCAATCATTGCGGTAGAACCTGCTGTCGAACCCGGCCCCTGCACGACCGTCATGATGGCATTGACGAAAGCCGGAATGGAATCAATCTCTCCATCCATCGCCAGGTCAATTGCCAGCACGCCGGCTGCAGCTTTCAGCAGCGGCTTGGTAAGGCCGTGCATCTCCACCGTGGTGTGTGTGATATCCTGTAGTATCTCACGCAGGTCGGTGGTCGGCATTTCGCCTGAAGCGGCGGAGGCTACCACTGCGCTCTGCATGGCCGACATGTAGCTAGTGGCGATTGCAGGCAGCAGTTGGACAGCCTGCTTCAGTTCCCTGGCATCCTGCCGGGCCAGCGGACCGCTATCGCGATCGCGACCGTGCGACAGGATACCTTGCAATGCCTTGAGGGATCTTTGGGTGTTCGTCGATGCTGGCAGTTGGCCGGCGACTGTGATGTTCCCTTCAGTGCCTGCCATTTCGACAACTGGCGCAATCAGGTTTTCGGACGGTTCTGGGAGAACGAGCTGCTGCCGTGACAGATCAGCCAACAGGGCGGCATGGGTTGGCGCGAAGGCTGCGCCGCCGCCGCTTTCGTCGAGTGCTGATTGCAGGCGGGAGTACATCCGGTTGTCCGCTCGGCCGGATTGCAGGACAACGAAATCTCCCACATTGCGCAGGAAGGCACCCCAACCTGTTTCGGTTTTGTCAAAGTCCTTTCTCGCGATCGCCAGAGCCTGCCGCTCCACACTGTCGAGCTTCTGTTCCAGACTGCGCTTATAATCGCCACGGGCGGCCTCGATGGCAGCTTCGAGCGCCTCCATGATCTCGAGCCGCATTTCCTCGTTCTCAGGTTGAGCGTCTCGGCTACTGCGGACAGCCTGTCGAGCCTCGCTCACCACCGTGCCGATCTGAAGGCTGAGTTCTTCCAAATCTTCCAACTGCCGCTGACGGGCGCCTAAACCAACGCCGCCCTGCCGGCCCAAGGCGTCTAGGATTGAAGTACGAACTGCCTCCTCGTACTCCCAATCACCGATGCCGGTGCAGACGACTCCGCTCGATGGTACCTGAAAGCGTTCCGCTGCGGTCGCGCGCAACTGCTCCTGCCGGTCCGCCGGCATCGTCTCAGTGCCGGTGATCGCAATCACCGGCTGCACCCCGGCAAGCTGGTTCTTTTGCAGGTCCGTCCTGATTGCGTCCTGCTGTTGGGCTAGCAGTCCGCCATTGGTCACCAAGACGCAGGCGGTAGAGGCAACGAGGGCAAGGCGCATGAAATCCTGCCAAGGCCGGTTTCTGGCGGTGATCCTCTCGTAACCGGGAAGCAGCAAGAAGCCGTGATTCTTCTGCCCGCCGAAGTACCGGGTGGGTACGCGTAAAACCGGCAGTTCCAGCATGTCCCCCGTCCAGTTCCGCACCGCTTGCTGGAACCTCTCGGCAGAGACCGCCTCACCCCGCGGCTCTCCGGGGTCGGTCTCGTCATTCCAGCGATAGATGCAGCCATGCACATCGCCTACGCGCGGATCCTCCAGTACCATAACCGGCAGGTACTCACCTCGCCCCGCGTTATCACCCAGCCATACCGTATCCAGATCATAGAGCAGCCGCATCAAACGGGTCTTGCCGGCACCCTGGTCACCGGCAATTGCGACTACCGTATGATCGTACAAGAGGCCGGTCATCTGGCAATCGCGCACCGCACGGCGAAGATCATCTCTGAAGCCGCTACGTGTATCTTCTTCGAGGTAGGTGGTCGCAGCATCGACTGTTTTAAGGCGGCGTACCAAGGTGGCCAAATATGCCTCAGGCGTCCCAGTTTGCATTGACATACCCCCACATCTATTTGCTGATCTAGCAGCTCACCCCGACCGGAGGTAAACGTGCCCCGCCAACCAGCGATTTCATAAAACGACCGTTTCTGACGAGCCGATCGCCTTGCCTGCCCGGCAACGTAAATCTGTGGGCCGGGTCTTGTCAAAACTGTTCTGGAAACCTGCTTCGCAAAACGGTATGCCTCTCACGGGTTTGGAGAAGATCGGACACCCATGCGGGTCGGCTATGCGAGGGTCAGCACCAGCGACCAGAATCCCGAGCTTCAGCTCGACGCGCTGCGCCGCGCCGGCTGCGAGCGGGTGTTCACCGAAAGGGCGTCGGGTGCGCGCGACGACCGGCCCGAGCTGGCACGCATTCTGGAAGACGTGCTGCGTGCCGGCGACACGCTGGTCGTCTGGAAGCTCGACCGTCTCGCCCGTTCGCTCAAGAAGCTGATCGCCACGGCCGAGGAACTCGAACGCGCGCAGATCGGGCTGGTGTCGCTGACCGAGAGTATCGACACGACCACGCCGGGCGGGATGCTCACCTTTCATGTGTTCGGCGCGATCGCGCAGTTCGAACGTGCCCTGATCCGGGAGCGGACCACCGCCGGGCTGGTGGAGGCACGCCGGCAGGGCCGCAAGGGCGGTCGCCCATCGGTTATGCGCCCGAGCGACGTCACCGCGGCACGGGCGATGATGAAGGAGGGGACGCTCCCGGTGCGCGACATCGCCAAGCGCATGGGCGTGTCGGTCGCCACCCTCTACCGCTATGCCGGCAAGCGCGGCAGCGGCGCACCGGCCAAGGAGCCTGCCGCAGCTCATGGCTGACCGGGCGAAGCGACCGCCCGGAGAGGCGCTGGTCGACCTTCGCCGACGATTGTCGCTGTTGCCGCCACGCGATCCCGGTCGCACCGATATCGTCGCCCGTGCAGCCGAGGCTTACGGCATCTCGATCTCGACGCTGTACCGGGCGCTGCGCGAGGTGAACCGGCCCCGGTCGGTGCGTCGATCCGATCATGGCGCGACGCGGGTCGCGCCGCAGGCGGAGATGGAGCGCTATGCCGAGATCGTCGCCGCGCTGAAGATCAGGACGACCAACAAGAAGGGCCGGCACGTCTCGACCGCCCGCGCCATCGAGTTCCTGGAAACCGATGGCGTCGAGACGCCGGAGGGTCTGGTCAAGGTCGCGCCCGGCCTGTTGAAGCGGGCGACCATCGACCGGCTGCTCCGCTCGTCGGGGCTGGATTATGCCCGCGTCACCCGCCCACACGCGGCCGTCCGTTTCCAGGCGCGGCGATCGAACGAGCTGTGGCACTTCGACATGAGCCCGTCCGATCTCAAACAGGTCGAGGCACCGCTATGGATCGAACAGGGTCGCGGCAAACCCACGCTGATGCTGTTCTCGGCCGTCGATGACTGCTCGGGCGTGGTCTATCAGGAATATCGCAGCGTCTATGGCGAGGACGCCGAGTCCGCGCTGCGATTCCTGTTCAACGCCTTCGCCGCCAAGCCCGAACCCGAGTTGCCGTTTCAGGGTCTGCCGGTGACGATCTACATGGACAACGGCCCGGTCAGCCGATCACGTGTGTTCCAGTCGGTGATGGGCAGCCTCGGCATTCGCGTCCTCACCCACCTGCCGCCGAAGCAGGACGACCGGCACACCGCGGCCCGCGCCAAGGGCAAGGTCGAGCGGCCGTTCCGCACGGTGAAGGAGGTGCACGAGACGCTGTACCACTTCCACAAGCCGAAGGACGAGGCGGAAGCCAATCTGTGGATGCGCCGCGCGCTGGTCACCTACAACAATGGCGGCCATCGCTCCGAGCCACACGCCCGGATCGAGCACTGGCTCCGCCACCTGCCCGGCGAGGGCGTGCGCGCCATGTGCTCATGGGAGCGGTTTTGCGCCTTCGCGCGCGAGCCCGAGCGGCGCACCGTTGCGGGCGACGCAACCGTTTCGGTCGAAGGTGCCTCCTACGAGGTCGAACCCGAGCTTGCCGGCGAGACGGTGACGTTGCTCTGGGGCCTGTTCGACCAGCAGCTTTTCGTCGAGCATGACGGCAAGCGGTATGGGCCTTACGAGCCGTCGCGCGGCGCGGTGCCGCTCTACCGCTACCGCAAGTATCAGAAGAGCCACGCCGAGGAGCGGCTCGACAAGGTGATCCGGCTCGCCGACCAGCTCGGCCTGCCCCGCGCGACCGTGACGGGCGGCGACCGGCCGCTGCCGTCGCTGCCGCCCTCCACCGCCGGACTCGCGGTGCGGCAGACCCCTTTTCCCGAGCCGGCGATCGAGACGGCGTACCCGACCGGACTCGCCGCGCGCCACGCCATCGTCGACCAGCTGCGGCGACCGCTCGGCTCGCTGCCCGAGGCGGACCGCGCCTTCATCGACGCGCTGCTGGGCGAAACGCTCGACAAGACCATTATCGCCGGCCGCATTCGCGAGCGGTTCCAGGGCAGACGGGGGACAAGCTGATGCTCGCCGACGTTCAATCCAGCTACGGGCTCGCCCGCCCGTTTCATGGTGCCGGCAACTTCGAGACAGAGCATCAGCGCAACCTCGTGCGTGAGGTCTGCGCAGCGGTGCAGACCGGCCGGCTGATCGTCGTCTCCGGCCTGGTCGGATCGGGCAAGACGCATCTCCTGCGTCGCATCGAGGACGAGCTGGTCAGGGCCGGCAAGGTCGCCGTCGCCAAGTCGCTCGCGGTCGACAAGCGTCGGACCTCGCTGCCGTCGCTGATCGAGGCGCTGTTCTACGACCTATCGCCCGGCGACCGCGCCCAAGTGAAGATCCCCAAGCAGGCCGAGCGCCGCGAGCGCGACCTGCGCGACATCATGCGCAAGGGCAAGCGACCGGTCGTGCTGGTGGTCGACGAGGCGCACGACCTCCACCACAAGACGCTGACCGGCCTCAAGCGGCTGATGGAAGTGGTGGCCGACGCAGGCGTGATGCTGTCGGTCCTACTGGTAGGCCATCCCCGGCTGCGCAACGACCTGCGCCGCCCGCAAATGGAGGAGATCGGCTACCGCACCACGACGTTCGACTATGAGGGCATCGGCGTCGAGCGACGCGACTATGTCGCCTGGCTGCTCGGCGCCTGCGCGGCCGAAGGCGTCAAGGTCGCCGACCTGATGGACGAGGACGCGATCGACGTTATTGCCGAGCGTCTGCGCACCCCGCTCCAGATCGAGATGCACCTGACCCTCGCCTTCGAGCAGGGTTTCAGGTTCGCCGCCAAGCCCGTCACGGTCGAGATCGTCGAGCAGGTGCTGTCGCGCGCAATCGACGACCTCGAACCCACGCTGACCCGCAACGGCTACGACGCCGGTGCGCTCGCCAGCCAGCTGAACACCCGGCCATCCGACGTGCGCGCCTTCCTTGCCGGAACGCTGGACGCCGAACACACCCGCGAGCTGACCGAGCGGCTCCGTGAGGCGGGGGTGCCGATATGAGGCCGGTCACGAACTTCGCTTGCATATATCGTGAGCGGGCGGGTCCCGTTTGCAAGCAGACACGGATAATGGCGAGCATATTGTCATTTAGCGTGAGCAGCGCGGCTCGCCCGCTGTCATCCAATCTGAGCAAAAATCTGCGCTGTTTGCGAGCAGGAGACGCTACGATTGCAAGCGCCTACAGCTAACCTCAACTATGGCCGCTCGCCGCAACTGCAAAGAGCCCAACCGTTCCAATTGCATAGAGGGCTAGAACAATGATTGAATCCATTCCCATACCGAGCAGGCGGCGTTTCGGTCGAAAGATCAAGCCGGCCAGATAGACGCACGTGAGCAGCACACCCAAGCCTGCCAGGTACAGATCGGCGGAGTTCGCATTCGGTAAGACTGATTTGCCCGATACAAGGGTGGCGAGCAGGAAAAGGACGGGTAGGAAGGCGTTGCCGCCGAGGATGTCACTGATCGCGAGTTGGTAATCCTTCAACTTCATCGACGCCAAGCCAGTGGACAGCTCCGGCAGCGAGGTGGCCGCCGCCAGGACCGTAGCCCCGAACAGGATGCCGCTCATGCCGATGGCATCCGCGAGGCCGTCGCCAGCCTTCTCCAGCAGCGTACCGGCGACGAGCGTGGCAAGTGCCGCCAGCGTGAACATGACAACGGTGCGCGTGGTACCCGGAGCGTGCTTCTCCACGGAGCCCTTCGCGTGCCCCTTTGGCTTTTCCTGGGTATCCGGCGCACTTCCGCTCGCATCGTGCCAAGGTAGTCCGCGATTTGCGCGACCGACCAGCCACACACCCGCAACCCATAATATCGCGATCATCACCGCGCCAGGCGTCAGCCGCGCTGCGACGAGGTCTTTCGGCAGTTGGGCGGCCATGATCGCGACGACCAGCACGGCGATGACCAGCAACCCTTCCACCACGAGCGTTAGGCTGGCGGCGCGATAGGTAAGTGGCGGACCACCGCGGGTGCCGAAGCGATCAAGGGCGACCAGCACCACCGTCTGAATGGCGATGCCGCCGAGAATGTTGCCGACCGCCACACCGACGTTTCCGGACCAGGCCGCGCTCGCGGTAATCGCAATCTCGGGCAGGTTGGTCGCGACCGCCAGCAGGATCACGCCGCCCAAGGCCTGACCGAGCCCAAAACGACGGGACAATACGTCGGTCGCGTTAGACAGCTTGACGCCCGCAAACCAGATCACCGCAGCGGATGCGGCGAAGATCGCGAGCAAGACGGGTATGCCCAGCGTCTGAAACATCATGCGATCTCCGCGACCATAGCTCGCCGATCATGCGTGGCCCGAACCTCGAACCAGGGGGTGACCAGAAGGTGCGGAACGGCGAGCGCGGCGATCCCGGCGAAGAGCCCACGCACGCCGCTGGGATCAAAATGCAGCAGCAACCCCGCTACCACAGCCGCCAGCAGTATCGCTCCCCCGAACACGGACGCGACCGCGCGCAAGTAGGACATGGTATTGGCATAACCTAATTGATCGCGGCGCTCGATCGTCTGCGGCATCGCGTGGAGAATGAGAAAACCGAGTGTGAAGCCGACCAGAGGCGGCAGAACCACCAGTGCCGCCACTCCGCTCGCGAGACGCAGTTCGCGGCGTTGCCAAGCGAGGATCAGCAGCAGGATCACGGCCGCCCCGCCCGCAGCGGCAAGGATCGGAGTGTATGTTTCCAGCATGGATGACGCCCCCCCTGCCGTTCGCAACAGGGCTGCATACCCAGCAGCGTGTAGCATCGCAGGCCCGGCGACCAGGGCTACGCCTCGCGCAAGGCGCTCGGACAATGCCCCGTTCGGGGCATCCTCTATGCCGAAGTGAACCGCCGAAGCGACCAGAAAGGCCGGCAGGGCAGCCGCCGGATCGGTAGTCCACCACAACAGCGTCACAAGCGAAACGACGCCATAGGCAACCAGGAACAGCGGCCTGCAGACAGGTGCCACGACGGCCAAGTCACCGGCGCCGTGAACCATGCCCACGACGCCGATGCCCAAAATTGCGAATGCCAGTTGCAGCGGCAAAGGGGCGGGAGCGGCCGCAACCGCCCCCACGACCAACAAAATGATACCGCGGCTCACGCCTGCCGGGCGTGTTCGTGCAGGGCCTTCTCAAGGTTGCGCGCAGCGTAGAACGCGTAGACCACCTTGGCGATGATATCCATGATGAGGATCGCCCACACTGACGCGGGATCGGTGATGATCTTTAGGCCCTCGGGGCCGATCAGGAAGACGATCGGGTAGAGGAACCAGATCACGGTCAGGAAGGTGACGTTCTTGCCATAAGCTTCGCCCAACGCGCTGCCCCGCTCGACCGCCATCGCGCGCAGCGGACCCCACAGGAGGTACAGCACACCCAGGAAGGCCGCGCACGACCATGCGTACCACACCCACTTGGTCAGCGGTGCTTCCACTAGCGACGAGATCAGGCCAGTTGCAATCATCAGCACGTCGAGCACGATGACCGAGGTAAGATAGCCGCCGACTTCGCCCGTCTTGCCACGCTCGTGGAAGGCGAGCAGTACGAGGCTGGAGAGCAGGATCGGCGTCGTGACCGTCCAGTCCGCATAGCGAGCCAAGTAGGCGGCCGACCCGTCACCCTTGACGAGCGTGCCGATGCCGAACGCCATGGCAAGATAGGCCGTGGCGGCGATGAAAGGCACGGTGGCGTGCAGAAGGGTATGATGGCGCGAGGGGGGTGTCTTTTTACCCTTCGCGTAGATCGCCAACGAAGCGAGAGACATGACCGTAAACCCGATCATGAAGGCAGTCTGATCCATATAGGCATTCCCGGTTCGGGAATGACCTAGTGCCAGACCCTCTCGGCTGAAACACAGATCGACTTCAACGGTGCCAGAAACATAATGACATAAATGTCGGTGTCAGAACCAACCGGTTGTGACACCAAAAGACCCACATTTGGTCCTTCGCGGCCTCTTTTTAGCTCCCCGCTTCCTGCCGTTTGTTCATGTCGGCCGCAGGGAGGAGCTGACCCTTCGCTCAGCTAGCTGAACCGCGACGGCGCCTCGCCACCATTTCGGACCGATCGCCGCACCGAATGGCCCGGCGCTGGCAGCTGTTAAAGGACTCGCTCGGAGCGGCGCGGACAAGCATGATAGGTTATGACCACGAGCTCGTTTCACGGCGATCGCCCTATAGAATGCGCCGAGCAGGACCGCTTCGGCTTCGGCCCGCTAGCCGACCGCGTCGCCGAGGCGCTGACGACGCAGGCCGCCGGGAAGGGCTTCGTCCTCGGCGTCGAAGGGAAGTGGGGATCGGGCAAGTCCAGTCTGCTCGCGCTGGTCGTCGCCAAGCTGAGGGGAATGGGCCAAAGCAAGGTCACCGTCGTCGAGTTCCGGCCCTGGCTCGTCGGCGACCGGGACCAGCTCCTCGCCAGCCTGTTCGAGGACCTCGTCAAGGCGATCGCCGGCCTCGAGCATGCCGGCGGCGACGCGACCGGCACGTCGATGATCACGGCCAAAGAGGTCGCGGAGAAGGCCCGTAGGTTTGCCGGTCACCTCGGTCCGGTCGGGAAGCCGCGGGACTTGCGGGTCTCGCCATCCCGGGCGCGGCCATATTCGGGAAGGTGCTCGAAGGGTTGGCCGCGGCCGCGAAGGACACCTCGGAGGGCCCGACGCTGGCTGCGCAGAAGGATGACCTGTCGGCCGCCCTCGTCAAGCTCGACTGCCGCATCGTGGTCACGATCGACGACGTCGATCGCCTCGAGCCTCGCGAGGTGGGCGAGCTCCTGAGGCTGGTCCGTTCCGTCGCCGACTTCCCGAACGTGTCCTACCTCCTCTGCTACGACGCGACGATACTGAAGCACGCGGTTGAGAAGGCCACCGGGGTCGGCGACGGGAGCGCGTACCTCGAGAAGATCGTGCAGACCGAGATCGGCGTCCCGCTGCCGGAATCCTTCGCCTTGAGGCGTTGGTTCACCGCCGAACTCAAGGCGTTCGCGGAATGCGATCCCCGCCGGGTGCCCGATCTGCTGCACGTCATCGATGAGACCGGGGGGAAGGGGCTTCGACACCGCAAGAAGCGTCGTGCGCGTGCTCGACAGCCTCCGCGCATACTGGCCCAGCCTCAACGGGAGGGTCGACCTGGTGGACCTCGTGTGGCTGCGGATCATCGCCGTCACCGAGCCCGCCCTATACCGCTGGATCGAGGAGTATCTAACTGCCTACGCCGCGCTGGCGGCGGGCCGCGTTCACATTTCCGAGGCGGAGCGGACCGCCCTGGCCAAACGAATGGACGACGCTCTGGCGGCCGAAGGGCTCGACTGGAAGCGGATGCAGTTCGAACTCGAACGGCACCTCCCCGGCCTCAACTTCCACAACTTCAATCAAGGCAAGGAGGAGCGCCTGTTCTCGAAGGCGCAGCGCGGCGCACACGCGCAGGACTTTGAGCGTGCGCGACTGGCGAGCCCGAGCCACTCCCGCCTCTACTTCGCACTGGTGGAGCCCCCCGACAGCGTCACCGACACGGACGTCGCCGAGCTCCTCGAGGCGGCCAATGGCGGAATGAACGATGTGGCGGCGCTCTTCCTGCGGCTCAGCGATAAACGCGGAGACGCCGGCGCTACTAAGGCAGAAAGGCTGCTCGACCAGCTAGCCATCTTCGACGAGGAGATCGTCCAGGGATGGCCGGTCGAGGCACTCACGCTGGGTCTGGTGAACGTCGCGGACGAACTCGCCAAGGACGACGCCGGCGACGACTGGGGCTATCCAAGGGTCTGGTACCTCGCCGACGCGCTGCTCAAGCACCTGTCGCGAGTGCTCCCCGAGCAACGGGGGAAGGACTTGGTCGAACGCCTTTTCGCGAACGGCCTGTCGCTCGGGTTCATCAGCCACCTGCTCCGCAACGAGACATTCTCACATGGCTTCTACGGGGACCGGCCCAATGCCTCCGACGCGATTACCGACCGCGCGACGTTCGATACGGTCAGGTCGATCATGGTCCGTCGCTACGCCGCGGGCGGCCTCCACCGGATACTCGCCGAGCGCAACGCGATCACGATCCTCTACGCCTGGTCCCAGGCGGGTGGACGCGACGAGGTCGTCAAGGCGGTGGCGGAGCGGACGGCGGAGGACGGAGCCTTCGTCGAGTTAATGCTGAAGATCTGCTCGACGTCGGTCAGCTCACCTGCGGCAACACGCCCCTCCATGCTGCTGTTCCACATCCTCACCAACCGGCTCTTCGCAGCAGAGCACAGGTCGCCGAACGCTCAGGAGTTCCTCAGGAGACACGCCGCGGAGGCGTTCTCTCCCGGTCCCGAGGCGGTGATCGTCGGCACATACATGGGCGAGGTCGACTGGCCGCTGGAGGAGCATTCAAGCGCGCTCGACCGGTATTTCGAGGAGCGTGTGCGCAAGAGCGGCCTCCACGCACCCAGGATCCTGGAAGCGGCGGCGATCCTTGCCCTCTCCGAGCGCGTCCGCTCTGGGGACGATCCGGATGGAGCAAGGCGCCTGATCGCCCGAGCGGTCGAGGCGGATCCGGCCAACCAGGCGCTTCGCGGATTCAAGCGCGAGTGGTCTCCAGAGATGACGGTCAGCTGGAGAGCGCTCCTGCTACCGGCAAGGTCGGCTCCCGATCTTAAGGAGGCGGGCGGCGACGCCTAGCCGCCCGCCTCCGTCGGTCGATCGGCCAGCTTGGGTTCGCGGCCCTCCAGGCCACCGATGTAGCAGCAGCAGCGACCGTCGAAGCCGATGACGCTTAGCAGAATGCGCATGAAGAACGAGCGTCCGCTCTGTTAAGACGACAATCGGAAAGCGGCCATTCCGGTTTCCACCAGGAACCGGCCCTTCGCCGCCCTGCCCTCCGTTCTGAACGAACGGCGGCTTACCGCGGTGGACCGGCCGAAAGCGGCCAGTCCGCAATCCACCCAACGATGAGAGCGATATGGTGTCAAAACCGAGCGGTTACGACACACTGGCAGGAATGACTAGCGCGCGGGTTGCCCCCACGGAACTAGTCCTCTGCGTTCAACCTCCGCCATCACCATTCGTTGTTGCTGCGGTCCAGCTAACCCTCGAAGT
>NZ_CAXYKL010000166.1:0-4740 GCF_964277725.1 uncultured Novosphingobium sp.
GATAGCGTGGCCATCGCTCCCAAGGGCACGCCGTTCGCCATCGTCGGGCGGGGAATGACCAACCTGGATTCGCAGATCGAGCAAGTCGCCAAGGCCGAGCGGCTACGCATCGTGCCGGGCGACGAAGCGAACGAGTTCGTCAAGCGGCAGGATGGCTGGGCGCTGTTGCAGCATGATATCCCTGCGGTGATGGTGACCACGGCTTACGGCAAGGTCAATTTGATGCGGGCCTTCTTCGAGGGACGGTATCATCATCCCGACGACGATCTTTCTAGACCCATCGAACTGGGCGGCGCGGCGGACGATGTCCGGATGCTGACGGCGCTCACCCGTCATTTCGCTGATCCGCGCAAGGTGCCGCGAAAGACGAAGTGATGCCATAGGGTATATCGCCGTTTAGAAGACGCCGTTCCGAAAAGGGTGGTTCGGCGTGGTCCGGCGCCCAGCGGATTTCGGTTTCGTGAGCATTAGAACCGCCTCGAACCGCCCTTTGCAGGCCGTCAGGGCCGAATGTCGATACGCCCTAGCGGTTCGGGCTCGGCTTGATTACATGGGCCGCCACGAATCCGCACCGGAGAATGGCGCACATGGAAATCTCGCTCGGGCTGACTTTTGACGACGTGCTGCTGCGCCCGGCGAAGTCCGATATCGTTCCCACGCAGGCAGACACCCGCACGCGGCTGACGCGTGAGATCGGGTTGAATATTCCGGTCATCTCCTCCGCGATGGATACCGTCACCGAGGGAGACATGGCGATCGTCATGGCGCAGATGGGCGGCATCGGTGTGCTTCATCGCAACCTGACCATCGAAGAACAGTGCGCCGCCGTGCGCCAGGTCAAGCGCTTTGAGAGCGGCATGGTGGTCAACCCGATCACGATCGGGCCGAACGCCACGCTGGGCGATGCGCAAGCGCTGATGAGCCAGCATCGGATCAGCGGCATCCCCGTGGTGGAGCAGCCGGGCGGCAAGCTGGTGGGCATCCTGACCAACCGCGACGTACGTTTCGCCGCCAACCCGCTGCAGCCGGTTTCCGAGCTGATGACGCGGGATAATCTCGCCACGGTCGGCTTGGGCGTCACCCAGGAGGAAGCCCGCCGCCAGTTGCACCAGCGCCGGATCGAAAAGCTGCTGGTGGTGGACGAAGCCTTTCGCTGCATTGGCCTCATCACTGTCAAGGACATCGAAAAGGCCGTGATGTATCCGGAAGCCACCAAGGACGCGGCGGGCCGCCTGCGAGTGGCGGCGGCGACTACGGTTGGCGACAAGGGATTTGAGCGCACCGAAGCGCTGCTCGCGGCCGAGTGTGACGTGATCGTGATCGACACGGCGCACGGCCACAATGCCGACGTCGCCCGCGCGGTGGAGCGAGTGAAGAAACTGTTGAACTCGGCACAAGTGATCGCGGGCAATATCGCGACGGGTGAAGCCGCTCGGGCGCTGATCGATGCCGGGGCGGATGCGCTGAAGGTCGGGATCGGGCCCGGCTCGATCTGCACCACGCGCGTTGTTGCCGGAGTGGGCGTGCCGCAGTTGACGGCCGTGATGGAAGCGGCGGAAGAGGCGGAAAAGTCCGGCGTGCCGGTGATCGCCGATGGCGGCCTGCGCACCTCGGGAGATGCGGCAAAGGCGCTGGCAGGCGGCGCGTCGACGGTCATGATCGGCTCGATGCTTGCCGGTACCGAAGAAGCGCCGGGTGAGACGTTCCTGTATCAGGGCCGCGCCTACAAGTCGTATCGCGGCATGGGATCGGTAGGCGCGATGGGCCGCGGATCGGCGGATCGCTACTTCCAGGGCGACATCAAGGACCAGATGAAGCTGGTGCCTGAGGGGATCGAGGGGCAGGTGCCATACAAGGGCCCGGCACGCGATGTGATCCATCAACTGGTCGGCGGCATCAAGGCGGCGATGGGCTACACCGGCTCGGCGACGATTGACGATCTGCGCCACAATTCCAAGTTCATCCGCATCACCGGCGCGGGTCTTCGTGAGAGCCATGTCCACGATGTCACCATCACGCGTGAGGCACCCAACTATCCAACGCGGTAACAATCCGCATCTGCGAAGCGACGAGCGCTGGAATCTCCCCTCCCGCTTGCGGGAGGGGCCGGGGGAGGGCTTGTTGGCGAACGGACGCGTAAAGCCAGCGCCGCTGCGGTCTCCTGGCCAGGCGGAAGGCCGGCCATGACCCCCGCCGCCCGAGTCCAGGCCGCGATCGAGATCCTCGATCTGGTCATCGCCGCCGCCCGCAACAACGGGGCGCCGGCGGATCGGCTCATCACTGACTGGTTCAAGTCCCGCCGGTTTGCCGGCAGCAAGGACCGTCGCGCGGTTCGCGAACTGGTCTATCGTGCGATCCGGGCTTGCGGGGAGGTGCCGGACAATGGCCGCGCCGCCATGCTCCTGCTGGCGCAAGGTGACGAGGCACTGGCAGCATTGTTCGACGGTACGCGCCACGCCCCGGCTCCGATCCTGCCGGACGAGCCGATCGCGACGGGGGGGATCGCGCCGGCCTGGTTGATCGAGGCTTTGGCCGCCAGCGGTATCGCCGATGCCGAAGCCGCCGCATTGCTGGATCGCGCCCCGCTGGACGTCAGACTGAATACGCTTCGGGCCGGGCGCGCCGCGATGCCGGATGGTGGCGAGCAGACGCTCTCGGCAGCCTCGTGGCGCTATCCCCACGGCACGGCCATCGAACAGTCCGATGCCTGGCGCGAGGGCATGATCGAAGTCCAGGACCTGGGCTCGCAGCTGGCCTGCCAAGCGGTCGAGGCGCTGCCCGGCGAAAGCGTGATCGATCTTTGCGCCGGTGGCGGTGGCAAGACGCTGGCGCTCGCGGCGTCGATGAAGGGTGAGGGCCGCCTGCTGGCGACCGACACCGATCGCAACCGGCTCTCCCGCCTGGCACCGCGCGCTGAACGCGCCGGGGCGGGCATGATCGAAACACGCCTGCTCGATCCTAATCGGGAGGGGCAGGCCTTGAGCGACTGGCACGGGCAGGCCGATGCGGTGCTGGTGGATGCGCCATGTTCTGGGACGGGTACCTGGCGGCGAAATCCCGAGGCGCGCTGGCGGCTGACGCCCGCGCAGCTGGAGCGGTATCGCACCGTCCAGGCGCGACTGCTCGATGTGGCGGCCACACTGGTTCGGCCCGGCGGGAGACTCGTCTTCGTTACCTGCTCGCTGCTTGATGGGGAAGGCGCGCGCCAGGTGCAGGCCTTTCTCGATCGCGCGAACGGCCGCTGGCGCGCAGACCTTCCGCAGCTGCCGGCTGGCTCGCCGCGTGGCCCGGGGCTGCGACTTACGCCGCATCGTGATCAGACCGATGGCTTTTTCATCGCACGCTTCCGGGCGGTGTGATAGCGGTGCGACAAGATGACCAGGACATCGCTCTCGGCCAAGGACATGTTGATGCGCTACACTCCCGTCGCCCTGGCTCTTTCGCTTGCCGCCGCGATCAGCTCCAGCGTGCTCCACTCATCGCCCGCTGACGCGCTGACTACGCGAGCAGCGGAACTGGTGGCCGAGGGGCGGACCGAGCTAGGTGCCGGTCGTCTTGAAGGCGCTGTGTCCGCGTTCGAAGCGGCGCTGGCGGTGCAACCTGGCAATCCGCAAATCCTCGTCGATTTGGCCACCGCCACGCGCCGCATGGGCATGCAGGGCAAGGCCATCCACTATTACCGTGAGGCGCTGGAAGCCGATCCGCGCAACTTGTCCGCCATCGCGGGGGAGGGCGCGGCCATGGCCGAGAAGGGCGCGACCGAGAAGGCCAACCGCAATCTGGCCCGATTGAAGACGTTGTGCGGTGGTGAGTGCGAGGAAGTGCGGCAGCTTTCGGCGGCGATCGCCCGCGGCCCGATGCCCCGCATGGTCAGCGCCGCGCCGGCAAGCCCAAAGTCCGTAACGGAGAACTAACGGTCCGAAAATCGGACCGACTAGATGGGCAGCGTCAGATTAGCGGTCGAAATTCGTCGAGCACGGTGCGATAGACCCGCTTTTTGAAAGGCACGATCATCTCCGGCAGCAGTTCCGGGTCGAGCCATTGCCACTCGCAGAATTCCGGCGGGCGGTGGGCATTCAGGTCGATATCGCCGTCACCACCCTCTAAGCGAGCCAAAAACCAGGTCTGCCGCTGCCCGCGATACTTGCCGCCCCACAGCTTGCCCATCAGGTGATCGGGCAGATCGTATAGCAGCTCTTCCTTCGATTGAGAGATGAGGCTGACGTGATCGCCCTTGACCCCGGTTTCCTCCCACAGTTCCCGCAGAACGGCGCCCCGCAAATCCTCGCCCTTGTCCACGCCACCTTGGGGCATCTGCCACCAGTCGCCCTCGCGATTGTCGATCCGCTTACCGACGAACACCTTGCCATCGGCGTTCACGAGCATGACACCGACGCACGGTCGATAGGGGAGCCGGGAGAAATCATTCATTTTAAGGGACTCAGCTTGAAAAGCACGATGGTCGCACTGAACTGCGATTGGCGGACAATGGCGCAGCGTCCGCTTTTTGGCCAGCCTCAATTGTGGGCCATCGAATGAGGCTGACGTTTCATAAGTGATGGATTTTCTAGATTGCCCGAGGCATGGAACGCGCTCAGGGCGATCCCATGAACAAAGAGGGCACGGCGACATCCGCTAGTAGTCGCAGGCCCGGCTTAAGAGGACTACAATGGCAACCATAACTGCCGAGAATGATCAGGCGGCCCTGGCCGACAGCGCCGTACCCGAAGCCGTAGTCGT
>NZ_CAXYKL010000167.1:0-2904 GCF_964277725.1 uncultured Novosphingobium sp.
ACAAATAAAGATGCTCCCGGGCTGGCACACACAGCCCAACATGGTGACGCGGGGTGGAGCAGCCCGGTAGCTCGTCAGGCTCATAACCTGAAGGTCGTAGGTTCAAATCCTACCCCCGCAACCAATATAAATCATTCGGCAAATCAACGCTGCGCCCCATCAAAGCCGACGGTATTTACGCCACCTGCAACTCCATTGTTTTCGCAAGTGGCGCACAATGACTACGTCACACCAAAATTGACTCAGGCCGGCGCCCAATGAATATCGACGGGCAATTCGGTAGCAGCAAGCGCTCTTCCGATCGGGTATGTTGACCCCTCGCCCTGTTTAATGGCGGCCTCGATCACGGAGCGCTTTTCCTTGCCTGTAGCGGCAATCATCAGGGCGCGGGCCGTGGTTATCGCTGCAAGGCTCAAGGTGACGCGTGGCACGGGGGCATCGGTCGGCATAGGCTCTGGCATCACGCCCAAGGCGCGCCGTCCGTTCGGGCTGGTCAGCGCTTCCTCAAGGTCAGGGCCCGGGAAAATGGAAGCGGTGTGTCCATCGCTGCCGACGCCAAGAAGGCACAAGTCGAGAGGCCAGTGAAGGTCTTGCATCAAGGCATCTGCGGAACGGCCCGCCGCTTTATAGTCTGCCAGCGCATTGGGCACGATCGGGATCACGCGAGCGCCTTTGGGCAAGAAGAACTTGGCCACCGCCGTCACATTGCTCAGCGGATCACCCAGCGCCACGATGCGTTCGTCAGTGGGGATGATCGTGACGCGTTTCCAGTTGAGCTTGGCCGATGCCAGCTTTTCGTAGATCGGTATCGGGGTATTCCCGCCCGCTAGCGCGATGACCGCGGCACCGCGTGCTTCGATTGCGCTTTCGATGATGAACGCCACGTCACCGGCGACGGCTGCCGCCATCTCGGCGGCGTCGTCATATTCCCACCATTCAATTTCTTCGCTCACGTACATTCCTCGATAGCTTGGCTCGAACTGATGCCGTTACCAGCCATCATCCTGGAGGCTCCTAGCCGAACCCGATTTCCTGGCCAATAGTGGCAGTGATCCAGTGCCATGAATTTCGCCAGTATGACCGGGGAGTGCCGCAGGGCACAATGTGTCGAGGGCGTTTTGCCGGCCCACGAAAAGCCGTGGGTATGATCTGGAAACGAACGTTTTCCTTGTGGAACGGGCCAACCGGCTCGCGGCGCGTTGGCGCGCGGGATTCGCAATGTTAACTTAAATCATGATCTCGAGGAAACGGAAGGACCCCCTCCTCGTTCTTGCACATGCGGATGCGGCCATCACGGCGGTGCTCGCCCTAATCGATGCGAGACTTCTCATGAATGATTACAAGGACGTTCTGGCGGGCAAATGCCCTTTTGGCGGAGATCGCATCGGTGGCGCGCAAACCACCCCGCCGACATTGCAGGACTGGTATCCCAACCGCCTGCGCGTGGAGCAGTTGCATCGCAACGGTCCGCAGGCCAATCCGCTGGGCGATTTCGATTACAACAGCGCTTTCGAAGCGATCGATCTTCAGGCTCTGAAGCAGGAGATCAAGACATTCCTGACCAGTTCGGTGGCGTGGTGGCCATCGGATTACGGCAATTATGGCCCGCAAATGATCCGTATGGCCTGGCATGCCGCGGGCACCTACCGCATCGCTGACGGGCGCGGCGGCGCCGGCGAGGCGATGCAGCGGTTCGCACCGATTGATAGCTGGTGGGACAATGGCAACACCGATAAGTCGCGCCGATTGATCTGGCCAATCAAGCAGAAGTACGGCGCTGCGCTATCCTGGGGAGACCTGATGGTGCTGACCGGAAACTGCGCCTTGGAGATCATGGGCTTCCCCACTTACGGCTTTGCCGGCGGTCGCCACGATTCCTGGGAAGCGGATGACGCCACCTACTGGGGCCCCGAAGTCGTCGACATGACCACCGTCTCCTCGTTCGACGAGATGGTCAACCGCGACAAGCGCTGGCGCGGGAGCAATGGTGACGCTGACTACGATCTGGAACAGCCGCTGGCCGCGACGCACCAGTCCCTCATCTACGTCAATCCGGAGGGGCCGTACGCAAACGGCGACCCGCAGGCCTCGGCACGCGATATCCGGATCGCCTTCACCCGCATGGCAATGAACGATGAGGAAACCGTGGCGCTGATCGCCGGCGGTCACGCCTTTGGCAAGAGCCATGGTATGGTCAAGGCCGATCGCATCGGTGCTCCGCCGGAGATGGCGCCGCTCGAGCAGATGGGTCTTGGCTGGCACAACCCCGAAGGTTCAGGCGCGGGGGAATTCACGATGACCAACGGTATTGAAGGCAGCTGGACGCCTGACCCGACCCAGTGGGACAACAGCTATCTGGAGAACCTATTCAAGTTCGAATGGGAACAGACGCGAAGCCCCGCCGGGGCGTTGCAGTGGACGCCGGTCGACAAGACCGCTCCGCAGACCCCTGATGCCCATATTGCTGGCAAGACCCATCCGCTGATGATGATGACCAGCGACTTGGCTTTGAAGGTCGACCCCGTTTATCGCCCGATTTGCGAGCGGTTCCTGGCGGACTTCGATTACTTCACACTGCAATTTTCCAAGGCGTGGTACAAGCTCACGCACCGCGACATGGGGCCCAAGGAGCGTTATCTCGGCCCTGAAAAGACGCTACAGGACGATTTGCTGTGGCAGGATCCGATCCCGCCGGTCGATCACCCGCTCATCGACGATGCCGACATCGATGCGCTGAAGCGGCAAATTCTGGACACCGGGCTTTCGGTTTCGGATCTGGCTTTTGCAGCCTTTTCGTCAGCCTCCACCTTCCGCGTCACGGACAAGCGCGGGGGAGCGAATGGCGCGCGCATCGCGTTGGCACCGCAAAAGGACTGGGCGATCAATCGCCGGGCAATACCGGTC
>NZ_CAXYKL010000168.1:0-8755 GCF_964277725.1 uncultured Novosphingobium sp.
AATTGCAGGCCCTGTTGGACAGCCCGGCCCGTCAGCGCACGCGCCTGAAGCGCGACTTGGCCAATCTGCGCAAGGATTACGCCGAGGACACCGCACTCGGCCGTCGCCGCACTACGATCGCCCAGGCGACGCCGACGGTGGCGTTCAGCATGGATGCCATGATCGAGAAGGAGCCGGTCACCGTGGTTCTCTCGCAGCGGGGATGGATCAGGGCCGCACGCGGGCATGTGGCGCTGGATAGCGATTTCAAGTTCAAGGAAGGCGATGGGCCGGCCTTTGCGCTCCACGCGCAGACGACGGACAAGCTGCTGATCGCGGCGGACAACGGCCGGTTCTACACCTTGGGCGCTGATAAGCTGCCGGGGGCGCGCGGCTTTGGCGAACCGGTCCGCACGATGCTGGACATCGATCCCGATGCGCACGTCGTGGCACTGCTGGTGCATCGGCCCAAGGGACAGCTGCTGCTCGCCTCCAACCTGGGGCGCGGCTTCGCGGCGGAGACGGACGAACTGCTCGCCGATACCCGGCGCGGCAAGGCGGTGATGAGCACCAAGCCCGGCGTGCGCCTGGCGCTCGTGCGGGAAATCCCCAGCGCCCATGATCACGTTGCGGTGGTGGGGGATAACCGCAAGCTGCTGGTCTTCAGCCTGGAAGAGCTGCCGATCATGGCGAAGGGTCAAGGCGTCACCCTGCAACGCTATCGCGATGGCGGCATGTCTGACGCGGTGACGTTGAAGCTGGAAGATGGCCTTTCCTGGACCATGGGTGGCGACAGCGGGCGGACCCGGGTCGAAAAGGACCTCATGCCCTGGAAGGTCGCACGCGGCGCAGCCGGTCGATTGCCGCCACAGGGCTTTCCCAGGGATAACAAGTTCTAGGCCGGGCGGCAGGCCTGTTCTTGCCGAAGTGGTGGGGATTGGGTGGTTTGCCGAAGAAGCCGGGCCTAGCTGCCGCCTGACCGCCGTCGGAGCCTCTTTGCGGCGCTGGCCCTATCGCCGCGCGCTGGAAACAATTCCCCAGCGACGCCTAATCCATAGGGCGGCATGTTGACAAAAATGGATTCAATGCCTGTCTTGGGAACGGAATAGGTTTCATGCCAAATGCCGACGTCGCCGCTCGTGCCGATGCGCGCATTGAACCGCTTCCAGGCATCAAGGTGTAGCCGGCCGGCGCTGTGAGCGTAAGCATTCAGGTCGTCGGTCGACCGCCAGAGCTGAAGCACCCCGATGTTACGAAAGCCGAACATGAAGCGCGTTGACAGCAGGCCGATTGAAGGGTCAGCTTCCTGTTCCTTCAGCATCTTCGGCATTTCACGCGCTACTGGCAGCCACTTCCATATCTTCCAGAAGCGATTGATCCGCATGCCGATGGCAAACACGACGATGTCTTCGGTGGTTTCCGCGCAAAGGCGTTCGGCTCGCAATGTCATATCGTCCATCTTCGCCCAGCACTCCTCTGTAACCCTGCGGGTATAGGGCGATGGATGGCGGCAAATTCGCACGGCCCCTGGATGTCTGCAACCAGCATCGTGGATGGAACGAGACGCCCGTTTATCCGCGCAGCCTGGCCGTCGCAGCCCTCGTCAACCGAACTAGCTGTTCTCATCCTGCGGATGGTGAGGCACCAGGATCAGCGTGCGGCCCTCCACGCGCCAGCTGGCCAGGCGAGAAAGCAGGTTCATGCCGATCACGTTGGCATCGCCCAGCCCCGGGGCGACCACGGCATCCAGATCGCGCGCGACGACGCTGCCAAAGCGCAGTTCGTCGATCGAGGTCAGCTGGGCCTGCACGGTGCCATTGGCGGTGCGCATCATGATCGCTTGCGGAAAGGGTTTCTCCTTCAGCTGCGCCGCCTCGGCCAGGGCGGGGGAGATCGCCGTCAGGGTCGCGCCGGTGTCGATGAGGAAGCGGCTGGGCACGCCGTTGATCGTGGCGCGCAGCCAGAAGTGGCCATCGCGGTCCATCGCCACGCGCGTCTCACCGCCCTGAACCGATTGCTCCGGCATGCCGATCTGCGGCAGCGCCAAATCGTTTCCACTGGTAAAGCGCGTCACCTGGGCGATCGTCAGCAGCAATGCTGCGACGAGGCCGAGGTTGCCCACGCCGCGCACGAAGCCGCCCAGAACCGGCGAGGCGCCGCGCAGTACGCCGCCCACCGCGGTCACGAATATCGACACGAAGGCCAATGTCAGCAGCGGCTGCTGCGTCAGGAATTGTATCAGTCCGGGGAAGTCCACCCAAGGTTCCTAGCAAGGGCAAGCTGACTGCTTGCTGATCATCCTGAAGTAGTGCGTCAGGGACGATTTTGCAGCGGCTGTGGCGCAACCTCGTCCAACATCGCCAGCACCCGCTCGCGAGGGGGGAAGCCCTCCGCGATCCATCGGTCTTCCAAGGCGCGCAAGGTTCGGGCGACTTGCGGCCCGGCGTCGATCCCGCGCGCGACGATCTCCCCGCCTTTCAGGGGAAAGGCTGGCACGTCCCAGTTGTCGAGCGGTGCGATCGACTGTCCCGCGAGCAGCAGCCGATCCAGTGCCTCACTCGGCCCCAGCCGATAGGCCAGCGCGCGCGCATCATCCGGCTCGTCGGAACGGGCGGCGGCCAGCGCCAGACGCTTTTTCTGCGCCGAAGAGAGGCGAAATCGCGAGGCGATATGTTCGGCCAGCGGCCGATCGGGCGGCAGCAGCGCGGCCAGACGGCGCAGTGGATCAGGCGCAACGCCTTGGGTCTGTTCCTGAACCACCAGGTCGGCCAAAGTCTCGGGCTGGGCTTCGGGAAGGATCTGAGACAGCACGCCAAGCTCGGCCATGCGGGCGATAGTGGGCGCGGGCTGCGGCAGGCCAAGGAGGTTCATCATCTCCATCCCGATCCGCTCCCGCGAAAGACCTTTCAGTGTTGAGGCCAGTTCGGCGCAGGCCTCTTCCGCTTCGGCATCAGCGGGTTGGCTGCCGAACCGCGCCTGAAAGCGGAAGTAGCGCAGGATCCGCAAGTGATCCTCCCGGATGCGCTGGCGGGCATCGCCGATGAAGCGCACTCGCCGCGCCGCCAGATCATCCAGTCCGCCGAACCAGTCCGAAATCGCCAGCGTCACCGGATCGGCGTAGAGCGCGTTGATCGTGAAATCGCGCCGGGCGGCATCCTCGCGCCAGTCGGTGGCGAAAGCGACGGTGGCACGGCGGCCATCGGTGGAGACGTCATGCCGCAAGGTGGTGATCTCTACCGGCCTGCCCGCCAGCAGCGCCGTGACGGTGCCATGCTCGATCCCCGTGGGGATGTTGCGGATACCGGCTTGATCGAGGCGCGCGATCACGTCGGCCGGGGGAAGCGGCGTCGCCACGTCGATGTCCTTTACCGGCAAGCCCAGCAGCGTATCGCGCACTGCCCCGCCGACGTAGCGGCCATTGCCATCGCCCAGCGCCGCGAACAGGGCGCGCAAATCCTCTCGCCGGGTCCAGTCGACGGACGGAAGCTCAGCCATGCCAGCGCAGCCTTTGCGACAGGTTGTGGACGATTGCGGCGGTGACGCCCCAGATGGCGTGGCCCTGCCAGTCGATTTCGATGAAGGGATGCACCTTGCCGCCCACCTCGATGGTTTTCTGTACCTGATTCTCGCGGTCCAGCACAAAGTCGACCGGCGCTTCGAACCATTGGGCCACTTCGGCGGGGTTTGGCACGATCTCAAGATCGGGCGGGATCACCGCCAGGACCGGCGTGATCTCGTAGCCGGTGCCGGTGCGATAGATGTCCGTGGTGCCGATCACGCGCACATCGCGTGGGGCGATGCCCAGCTCTTCCCAGGCCTCTCGCAAAGCGGCTTCCACAGCGGTTTCACCGGGATCGAGCCGACCACCCGGGAAGGCGATTTGTCCTGGATGAGCGCGCATTGTCGAGGGGCGGTGGAGGAACAGGAAGCCGGGGCGCTCTCGCTCGGTCATCGCCATCAGCACCGCCGCCGGGCGGAAGCTTTCGAACTTGGTGATGCGCGGATCGGTCCAGATATGCGGCTCGCTATCTTCCTGCCCCTCATGGAACAGCGCCGAAACCCTGTCGAACAGATCGCTCATGCCGGAAGAAGCGGGAAGCTCTGCCCTTTGCTGGATACGGACGTGCCATCGCCCGCCAGCGCGATTTCCGCCAACTGCGCCCAGGTGCTGCGGTTGAGGCGCGCTTCGGTGCCGTGGCGCACGCCCAGATAGATCGCGGGATTGTCGGCGTCGCCACGTACGTGGATCGGATGGTCCGGGCCGGCGATCACGAGATCATCGGTGTTCAGGCGAAACGCCAGGGCGTCCCCATCCTGCCGCACGTCCACCGCGATGAACGCGGCGTCTTCCACCGCGATCGACAGCTTCTGAACCGGGGTGACCAGCCAATGCTGTCCCTCCGGATCACGGGTGAGCAGTGAAGCGAAGGCGCGGACCATGGCCGGGCGGCGGATTTCCCCACCCTGGTGGAACCAGCGGCCATCCGCGGCGATGCGCATCTCGCTGTCGCCCTGGTCTGCTGGAGACCAACTGTCGAGCGGCGGCAGCTTGCGCGATTCCACCAGCCCGGCGATCTGGGCGAGGGACAAAGTGGCGAGTTCGGGGGGCGGTTCGTAGGGCATGGCTTTCGCGATGCCAGATAGGAACGCGCGCAACAATGGCGAGAGGGAGAGAGAGGGGCGGAGAGCCCTTTTCCTCCGCCGCCCGGTTTATCGCGTCCAGGGCCCCAGCGTGCCGGCTCCGGGAAGCACGGCGGGATTGTCACACCGAACCAGCAGGCGGTGCGCCTCGAACGGGCCGGGCAGTTCCCAGCCGGACGTATGATCGGCAACGAAGCCCCACTCGCCGTAATATTCCGCGTCCCCGATCATCACTTGCGGCAGCGGCGCGCGCGAATCGATGCCGGAAAGGCTGGCGGTGACCAGCGCCTTGCCGAAGCCTTCGCCCTGCTTTTCGGGCAGGACGGCGACGGGGCCGACCATGATCATCGGATGCGGCCGTCCGTCCGGTGCGGTCAGCGCCACGGGCCAGCACTGGATCGTGCCCACTAGCATCTCTCGCTTGTCCAGCGCCGCGAAGCTGAGCGCGGGAAGCCAGTCCATACCGTCACGCACCTTATAAGCGGTGCGCGCGTGTCGGCCCGGTTCGAAGGCACGGTCGAGCAGTTCCTCGACGAGGGCGGGGTCGACATTGTCGAGCGGAATGATCGCGGCTTCGGACATGGCCGCGCGCCGATAGGGGCGGGGGGCGAGAATGTCGACCTTAATCGCGCTTTCTATCGTGCGTCGGCAGACGTCAGGCGCAGGAGCCGGCCAGCGCCACTCTCCTTGCCATCCTCCAACACCCAGAGCGAGCCATCGGGCGCCTGCGCCAGATCGCGGATGCGGTGCGGCATGGGCGTACGCGCTACTTCGCGGGCCTTTTCCCCCTCGATCGCCACGCGCACCAGGACATTGGGCTTCATCCCGCCGACCAGCGCCTGGCCGCGCCACTGCGGGAACATCGTCCCGGTGTAGAACATGAAGTTGCCTGGCGCGATAACCGGGTTCCAGCTTATCGCGGGCGCGGCCAGATCCGGGCGCGTGGAATGACGGGGTATCGCGCGTCCGTCATAGTGATCGCCGTTGGAGACGAGAGGCCAGCCATAGTTCTGGCCCGGCTTGATGATGTTCAACTCGTCACCGCCTGCGGGCCCATGCTCCATGTCCCAGAGCCGGCCCTGCGGATCGAAAGCGAGGCCCAGCAGATTGCGGTGGCCATAGCTCCAGATCTGATCGGACGGCGCGCCGCGGTTAGCGAAAGGGTTTCCGGCGGCGGGAGTGCCATCAAGGTTGAGGCGAAGCACTTTGCCCAGGTTGCCGGTCAGGTCCTGAGCCGGGGTGAATTTCTGACGCTCACCCGAGCTGACGAACAGGTATTTGCCATCGGGCGAAAAGGCGATGCGATGCGAATAGTGCCCCTGGCCGGTGACCTTCGGGGTTTGCCGCCAGATCACTTTCAACCCATTCAACTGGCACGAGAGGGGCGTGGCGCAAGCGAGTGCGCCCCGGCCAACCACTGCCCCGCGCGTGTCACCATCTCCGGCCTCTGCCCAGCTGAGATAGATCGTGCGGCCATCCAAAGTCTTGCCGGACCCGGCTTGGCCGGGCGCGAATACGACATCGCCCAGGCCGCCTTGTCCGCCATAGGCGACCTTGGGGAGGCCAGAGACGGTCCCGATCTTGCCATCGGGCGTACGGAACTTCATGGTTCCGCTACGCTCCGTCACCAACAGGATACCGGTGCCTTGGTCGAACTCCATCGCCCAAGGCTCTTTGAATTGGGCAAGGACTTGCGTGCGCAATCCGTCCTTCACGCTGGCCTCACCGCCGTCGCGCTTTTCCCCCGGTGCGGCGCCGGCGCAGCTTGCGACCGCGACGGCGAGGGGCGATAACAGGGCGAGCAGGCGAACGGAGCCACCGAAGTCGATCATGCCGTTAATAACGCATTCTCCCCAACCTGTTCCCGCGCAACCTTTTGAAACAATCTGCGACTACGTTATCGGCGTCGATGAAGCCGGTCGCGGGCCTCTGGCAGGGCCGGTGGTGGCCGCTGCCGTGGTGCTGTGCAAGCCGCGCCCATCGGGGCTGGACGACTCCAAGAAGCTGACGCGCGAACGCCGCGCAGTGCTGGAAGCCACGATCAAGCGCCGCTGCCAGTGGGCCGTAGGCGTGGTGGACGTGGAGGAGATCGATCGCCTCAATATTTTTGGCGCGACGATGCTGGCGATGACGTTGGCGGTGCAGGGCTTGTGCGAGAAGTTGGGCTCATCGCCGCGTGAAGTGCTGATCGACGGGAATTTGACGCCCGCCGGTCGGCGCCCCGAATGGTGCTGGCAAGCACGCCCGATCGTGGGTGGCGATGCAATCGAGCCTTGTATCTCCGCAGCCTCGATCATTGCCAAGGAACATCGCGATCGCCTGATGCGTGATCTGGCCGCGGCCCACCCGCATTATGGTTGGGATCGCAACGCGGGTTACGGCACGCCGCAGCATCTGGCCGCCTTGCGAGCCCATGGGGCGACCCCACATCACCGTCGCAGCTTCGCCCCCGTCGCGCAGCTCAGCCTTCAACTGGAGCCCACGGTGTGACCGATTTTACGCAAGCGAATGTGCCGGATCAGACCGGCAAATGCATGGTCGTGACCGGGGCGAACACGGGGATCGGTTTCGCCGCCGCCAAAGTGCTGGCAGAGCGCGGCGCGCGTGTCCTGCTGGCTTGTCGGGACGAGGACAAGGCCCGCGCGGCCATGGTCCGCATCCGCGACAACGTGCCCAGGGCCGACCTGGGATTCGTGAAGCTGGACCAGTCAGACCTCGACAGCGTGAAGGCAGCCGCAGAGGTGATCGCGCGCGAGCCGCGGGTCGATGTACTGCTCAACAACGCCGGGGTCATGCTGCCACCCTTGCAGCGCACGGCGCAGGGGCATGAGCTGCAGTTCGGCGTCAACCATCTCGCCTGCCACGCGCTATCCCTGCTGCTGGTGAATAAACTGACTGAGACGCCAGGCTCCCGCGTGGTGGTCACCTCCAGCGTGGCGCACAAGCGGGGCCGGATCGACTGGGTCGATCTCGATGCCCACCAATCATACAACCGCTCCGATCGTTATGCGGCCAGCAAGCTGATGAACCTGGTGTTTGCCCTTGAGCTGGATCGCCGGTTGCGAGCGGCCTCCATTCCGGTGCGCGCCATCGCCTGCCACCCCGGTGTCGCCGCCACGGAATTGTCGCGGCATCTGCCGGTGGTGCTGCGCGGCTTATGGCCCCTGGCGGGTGTGTTCCTCAACGATGCCGAGCAAGGCGCGTGGCCCGCCTTGCAGGCCGCCACCTGGCCCGATGCGCAGGGGGGCGATTATTACGGCCCGCAGCAGCGGTTCGAAATGGCGGGACCGTCAGGCCCGGCAAAGCCGACGGTTGTGGCTCGCGATCCGGAGACCGCGCGACGGCTTTGGGACGTTTCGGTGAAGCTGACCGGCGTCGATCTAACTGTCTGAGCGGACTCGATAAGCGTTTTCAGACGCCCACTCCCGCCAAGCGACTCGCCTGATTTTGGCGAGTCGCCTCTTGACGCGGACTCCAGAAAGACTCACCCTAGGCGCTGACGGGTGCGATGGAGGAGGCATGGGGCAGTTACTCACCAAAGAGCGGATCAGGGCCAGGGCACCAGCGCCCGTGCCCAAGGAACTGCTGCCGCTTGGCCAGATTCTGGATGGTGACTGCATCGCGGCGATGCGGTCGTTGCCCGATGCGTCGATCGACATGATCTTTGCCGATCCGCCTTACAATCTGCAGCTCGGCGGCGATCTCTCGCGCCCGGATGGCAGCCATGTTGATGCGGTGACCGATCACTGGGACAAGTTCGACAGCTTCGCCACCTACGATGCCTTCACCCGCGCCTGGCTGGCCGAGGCACGCCGTATCCTGAAGCCGGACGGTTCATTGTGGGTGATCGGATCATACCACAACATCTTCCGCGTCGGCGCTAGCCTTCAGGACGCGGGGTTCTGGATCCTGAACGACATCGTTTGGCGCAAGGCCAATCCGATGCCCAACTTCAAGGGCACGCGCTTTACTAATGCGCACGAAACGCTGATCTGGGCGTCGATGGGTGAGAAGGCGAAGTACACCTTCAACTATACCGCGATGAAGACCCTGAACGACGAGCTGCAGATGCGCTCTGACTGGGTGCTGCCGATTTGCGGCGGGCAGGAACGGCTGCGAAAAGGCGGGCACAAGG
>NZ_CAXYKL010000169.1:0-10406 GCF_964277725.1 uncultured Novosphingobium sp.
CAATCTCCCGAACCTGATTGTCTGTGTTCTGCTCTGCCGTGCTTACGCGGCAATAGGCGAATGTGCGTGCCATGCTGCTATCCCTGTATCGAATACGTGCAACACTATGTGGCATGTACCGGAACTAGGGTCAAGCTAGTTTCTGATACGCCTGCCCAGCCCGTACCGTAATCGGTCGGTTGTGATACGCCTGCCGTAGCTGGGCTGGACCTGTGATCGGCAGGGCAGGGCTGGCCTTCGTTTGCGCAGGGAAGGGTGGGCAAGCCCCCTACGGGGACAATGCGAGCGCCTCTTGTCTGAGGTGCCGCCTCGCGTAAGCAAACCAAACTTAAGCCGTGCAAAGGTACTGCTAAATTGATGTCACCTGCTTCACAGATGTTTTGCTGTAGGGCAAAAGCGACTGATGATTAGGAAATTTCTGAGGCTCTGGATAACGCGCGCTGCTCAAGATAGCGTAACGCTTACTGACAAGCTAACAGTATTGATCGTGCCTTTTTCAACCTTGGTTATACACTTAACCGGGCTCCAGATGACCGCAACGATCCAAGAAACGCTCGCACTTGGTGTTGCTGCTTCCGTTATTGGCGTTGTTGTTCTGCGCCTGTTGGCTGCGCCATATTGGATATGGATGGACGATCAGCGGGAGCGGGGCAGACTTATTCATGAGATCAGCTTGCCTGAGCGACAGGTCGAGGCGGCGATGAAGGATTATGCGGTCGCTGTAAGGCAGCAGCTTAGCGAAAAATTAGCGCAGCTTGTGGCCATGACGCACATGGCATCAGCAAAAATCCCCTTTGGGGGTTCGCTTGAAGCGGCTAGTGCCGAGTTGTTAAAACTAGATACTGATATATTTGCCCTAACCTCTCAGTTGTCGTATGACATGGCCGTTAGGATTTCAGTAATAAATCTCCAAAACCTATGTTTTGATCTTATTCGTAGCCCCGTTCCTAGTGAAGATCGTGGGCCTCTTATTGAAAGGCTTTGGAAGCAGCGTAAGCTGACTTTCAGGATTTTACATAAAGACCACCGGATTAGCGAACTAGTTTCTCTTATGGAGCTAGAGATACTTTTAGAAGATCACGGTCATTCATTGCGGTCAAATCTCGCATCATCCAAAAATTCGCAAGAAAACGATTATTTTGACGAACTTAAAAGGCTGGTGCGAGAAATTGGGCTCGATTTACATACTGAGGAAGTTGCGCGCAAACTCCGCCGGGACTTACGTGAGATCGACGCGAAGCTAGATTAGCTTGCCACCGCTAGTACAATCGGCTAGGACAAACGAACAAGGCGAAGAAATTAAATCGTTTGTTTTCAATGCTTAGGAGGGGCGTCAAGCCAGTTCAATCCTCCCCAGCAGCACCATTCCGGCCGTTTGAGGCCGCATATCGCTCTCGTCATATCTCCGTCACGAATGTGGTGCATCAGCGCCCGGCGGTGTTAGCGCCGTATTGTGGCGGACGGGCCTGGCAACGCGGTGTTAGCAGCTTGAGTGGCAAGGCGTGGCTGCGGTACAGCCGCTACACACGATGCGGATTGGGGAATCCTGGCAGTGAAGATCGGTGAAGTCCTGGCGCTTGGCATTGGCGTGGCGATGGCGGCGCTCCCGGTGGCGGCCTGCGCGGACGTGTTGCAGATAGAATCGCAAGGTGCGCGCTGGGTCGCGGGTGGTCCGGCCGCCTTTACGCCGGCTGGCATGGAAACCGTGCAGGATGAGGTCGCGGAGATCGCGCCTGACGGCAGTGGCTTGCATCCCGCCTCGTTCACCAGTGTCGCCGATGCCGCCGGGCCAGAGCGATTCCGTGCCCGCGTGGCCGAGCTGGCGGCGAAGTACGACATCAGCCCGACCTTGCTGGAAGCGGTGGTCTGGCAGGAAAGCCGCTGGAACGTCGCGGCGATTTCGCCGGTGGGCGCACGGGGCTTGGCGCAGTTGATGCCGGGCACGGCGCGGCAGTTGGGCGTGGACCCGGCCGATCCCATGGCCAATCTGGAAGGCGGAGCGCGCTATCTGCGGATGCAGCTCGATGCCTTCGGCGGTGATATCGAACGCGCGCTGGCGGCTTATAACGCCGGCCCGGCGCGTGTGCAGAAGGCGGGCGGCGTGCCGGCCATTCGGGAGACCCAGATGTACGTCGCTTCGATCATGTCCCATCTGACCGACCCGGTGCGCAAGTGAGCGTGCGTCGCATCTTCCTGGCGCTGACGGCGCTTTTCGCGCTGCCGCAAGCCGCCTTGGCGCAGACGGTGACGCGCGATCCCGCCGGCAGCGGTCCGATCGTGGCCGCGCTGGGCTGGCTTCAGGGCACTTTGCTGGGCAATGTCGCTACCGCCGTGGCGGTGATGGCGGTGGCGGCCGTAGGCTTCATGATGCTGACCGGGCGGATGAACTGGCGCTTTGGTGCGACCGTGATCATCGGCGTGTTCATTCTGTTCGGTGCCGGCGCTATCGTCTCGGGCATTCAGTCCGCCGCTGTAGGCGGATGACTTCAGTACGACCCGGGCCTGGCCCGGGTCGATATCTGTTTCAACCCAGCAGCTTGGCTGCGATCTTGCGCACGTCTTCTCCCATGTCGGGGCGATCGAGCGCGATGGCCAGCGTCGCCTCGACGAACCCCAGCTTCGAGCCGCAATCGAATCGGCGGCCCCGGAAGGTGACCGCGTGGAACGGCTGCGTATCGATCAGCTTGGCCATCGAATCGGTAAGCTGGATCTCACCGCCCGAGCCCTTTTCCTGTGTGGCCAGGAGATCCATCACCTCGGGCTGAAGGATATAGCGGCCCGAGACGATGAGGTTGGACGGCGCGTCTTCCACCTTGGGCTTTTCGACAAGACCCTTCACCTCGGTCAAGGCACCAGAGCTCTTGCCCGGCGCGATCACGCCATAGCTGGAGACTTCCTCTCCCGGCACTTCCAGCACTGACACCAGGTTGCCGCCCACTTGATTGTACGCCTCGATCATCTGGGCCATGCAGCCGGGCGAGCCGTACATCAGCTCGTCGGGCAGGAAGATCGCGAAAGGCTCATCCCCCACGACCGCACGTGCGCACCACACGGCGTGGCCCAGGCCCAGCGGCACTTGCTGTCGCACAGTGGTGAGGTTGCCCGGTTTCATCCGCGTGGCGTCCAGCGGCTCCAGCGACTTGCCGCGCCCGGTCATCGTCGCTTCCAGCTCGTACGCGGTGTCGAAATGCTCGACGATCGCGGTCTTGCCCCGCCCGGTGACGAACACGAATTCCTCGATCCCCGCCTCGCGCGCCTCGTCGACGGCGTATTGGATCAGCGGGCGATCGACGATCGGCAGCAGCTCCTTGGGGATCGCCTTGGTCGCGGGCAGGAAACGCGTGCCCAGGCCTGCCACCGGGAAGACGGCTTTTCGAACGGGCTTGCGAAAGGTGTTCTCGGACATTGGCGGGTCAATCCCCCTGGTTGATGCTGCATCGCAGTGTAGGCGGCTTCGCCCTAGCAGGGCAATCGCTTGCAGACGATGGTTGCAATCACGTGAAGCCCGCATCCGCTCATCCGTTTTGGAAGGACGGTATGTGGCGGCGGCGCTCGCTTGCCGCTGGCCGCAAACTCGCTAAAGCGCCGTGATGGACAAGATCATCATCCAGGGCGGCCAGCGCCTTTCCGGTACCATCCCCGTTTCCGGCGCAAAGAACGCCGCGCTCACCCTTTTGCCATGCGCGCTGCTGACGGATGAGCCGCTGACCCTGCGCAACCTGCCGCGTCTGGCCGATATCGACGGTTTTCAGCATCTGATGAATCAGTTCGGCATCTCCACCACGATCGCCGGATCGCGGCCGGAGGACTTTGGCCGGGTGATGACGCTGGCCGCCACGCGCATCACCAGTTCGGTCGCGCCTTATGAACTGGTGCGCAAGATGCGCGCCTCGATCCTGGTGCTGGGCCCGATGCTGGCGCGCATGGGTGAGGCGACGGTGTCGCTGCCCGGTGGTTGCGCCATCGGCAATCGCCCCATCGACCTGCACTTGAAGGCGTTGGAAGCGCTGGGCGCGACGATCGAGATGGCGGCGGGCTATGTACGCGCGATCGCACCGGACGGTGGCCTGCCGGGCGGGCGATATTCCTTCCCGGTCGTATCTGTCGGTGCGACAGAGAACGCGCTGATGGCGGCGGCCACCGCGCGCGGCAAATCGACGCTGCACAACGCCGCGCGCGAGCCCGAGATTGTCGACTTGTGCAATCTGCTGGTGGCGATGGGCGCGCAGATCGAGGGGATCGGCAGCAGTGACCTGACCATCCACGGCGTTCCCCGGCTTCATGGCGCCACATATCGCGTCATGCCGGACCGTATCGAGGCCGGCAGCTATGCCTGCGCCGCGGCTATCACCGGTGGCGAGGTGACGTTGACGGGCACGCGTATCGAGGAAATGGACGCCACGATCCAGGCGCTGCGCAGCGCCGGTGTTCATGTCGAACCAAGGGCCGACGGCCTGCATGTGGCATCGGATAGCAAGTTGCGCGCCGTGACCCTGGCCACCGCGCCTTATCCCGGTTTCGCCACCGACATGCAGGCGCAATTGATGGCGCTGCTCTGCCTGGCGGAGGGTTCCAGCGTCCTGACCGAGACGATCTTCGAGAATCGCTACATGCACGTGCCTGAGCTGAACCGCATGGGTGCCCGGATCGAAACCTCGGGCCGCACCGCGATCGTCCACGGCGTGGGCAAGCTCTACGGCGCTGAAGTGATGGCGACGGATCTGCGGGCGTCGATGAGCTTGGTGATCGCCGGGCTTGCCGCCGAAGGGGAAACGCAAGTCCACCGGCTCTATCATCTAGATCGGGGTTATGAGCGCCTGGAAGAAAAGCTCTCGCTGCTCGGCGCGCAGGTCGAAAGGGTCGGCGGGGAGTAGAAACATTCGGCAACACAAGGCGCTCCTCGCGCGTTGGATGGAACGTAATGCGAGAGGAGCAGACACCATGGGTTTGATCAGGTTGGCCGTCGCCGGTGCCGCTGGCTACGCGCTCTACAAATATGCCACGCGAGACGAAGGCCAGGCTACTCTGGCAGGGTCGGCGAGCGGGAATCGGAGTTTCCAGCGCGTGCGTGACGCCGGCACAGCCGAGATGTCCAACGCCCCGCGCACCTGGAACCGGGTCGACGAGGCCAGCGATGAAAGCTTCCCGGCCAGCGATCCGCCGTCGCACTACTGAGGAATTGGTTCTCGAACGATAAAAGGTGGCGGAGAAATCCGCCGCCTTTTTTCATGGTCGTGATCGCCCATCCACCCGGCGGTGGCGGGCCGCCATCATGCTTTTGTAGAAACGAGCCACACCCGGATCGCGCCTGCAAGACCTGGGGGATTTTCGGCTTCCAGCCGTTCCGCGTCGATCCGTGCGACCAGGGCGTTGATCGGCACGCCGTCAGCAGCAGCGCGCGCCTTCAGCATGTCCCAGAACACCGGCTCCAGACTGATCGAGGTCTTATGACCGGCGATCTCCACCGAGCGTTTGACCGGAGTATGGAATGGGACTGCCATGGTTCTGCGGTATCGTAAACCAAGGCGAGATAACAGTCGCGTGACGGCTCAGTGCCGCCTTGACCGGGGGCGGGTTCGGCGGACCCAAAGTCCGCAGCCCCGCCCGCCATCCGTCAATACATGTGCTGGCCGCCGTTGATGCTCAGCGTCGATCCGGTCACGAAGCCGGCATTGTCGCTGGCGAGGAACGCCACGCCGCGCGCGATCTCGTAGGCATTGCCCAAGCGGCCCACCGGAATCTTGGCGACGATCTTTTCCAGCACCGGCTCAGGCACGGCCGCCACCATGTCGGTATCGATGTAGCCAGGGGCGATCGCGTTGACCAGAACGCCGAACTTCGCGCCTTCCTGCGCCAGCGCCTTGGTGAAGCCGTGGATGCCGGACTTCGCCGCCGCGTAGTTGACCTGGCCGTACTGGCCGGCTTGGCCATTGATCGAGCCGATGTTGATGATCCGGCCCCAACCGCGATCGCGCATGCCGCCGAACGTAGCCTTGGCCATGTTGAAGCAGCCGCCCAGGTTGATGCGCATCACTTCGTTCCAGTCGTCGAAGGTCATGCGATGCAGCGTGCCGTCGCGCGTGATGCCGGCATTGTTGACCACGATATCGATCGGGCCGACATCGGCCTCGACCTGCTGGCAGCCTACCAGGCAGGCTTCATGGTCGCCCACGTCCCACTTGTAGGCCGGAATACCGGTTTCGTCGGTGAAGGCCTTCGCCTTTTCCTCATTCCCGGCATAGTTGGCGACGACCGTATGGCCGCGCTCCTTCAGTGCGAGTGAGATGGCTGCCCCGATACCCCGGGTGCCGCCGGTAACTATTGCAACACGTGCCATTAAGATGTCCTCGCCGTCATCCTCTCGGCCTCATTGCTACGGGCAGTGCCGGGTAAGCACAAGTTATCGAGTGATGATTTGATTGAGGATTGATTGCATATTCTGCACACGCCCGAGCGCAATTCGCGCCCTAGGATCATCGGGCTGTAACAACGGGGTCGATCGAACAGTCCGCGAATCAGAAGCTGAATTGCGTGCCTACGTAAACCGCCTGATTATCCTGCGCGCCGTCCGTCAGCGTCGTCAACCGCTCACGCTCCTGCGAATAGCGGACCCCGGCAGTGACGTTCAGATTGCGGGTGACGCGATAGGCACCGCCTACATCCACTTCGCTGCCGTCCGCGGCGAAAGTGCGGGGCGCGCGGCCCGGGGGTGCGTTCTGCTCCATGAAAATACGCGGTGAGAAGCGCGATCCCTCCGAATTGCCACGCGAGGGTGCCAAGCTGTATTTGCGCACGTCGGTCAGATCGGCCGAAGGCTTCGGCGTCACCGTCTGCTGCGCGATGTCCTGGGCGAAATTGCGATAGCCGCGCGAAATGCCAAGGCTGAAGCCGGTGGGGGCGATCCGCAGGTCACTGTCAGACTTCGCCAGCGTCCGCCCGCGCACGGTGATGGCCTGCGCGGCTGCGGGATCGACCCGCACCGCCACCGTCACCGGTCGTTCTGCCTCTTCTGGGGCACCGGCGGGCGTGAAGGGAAACAGTTGCCCCTTGGCGAGCGACCGTATCGCCAGGATGCGGGACAACCCGGCAGGAGCAGGCGCTTCGGCGCCGGTCTCCACTGCGGTGAGCGCCTGGTGGTTCGTGAAGTTGGCGGTGAATGCCAGCACGGCGCTGGGCAGCGCCAGAAGCGAAACCGCCCCGGCCAGCAGCAGCGACGTGGTCGCTCCACCCTTGCGTTCGCGTTCAACTGACATGCGCTTTACCTTGTCACTCCCTGCGAGCAGCCTGGCGCAGGTGATTGCGCCACTGCCGCATCTTTTATCGCGTCAGTTTTAACACAGCCTGATCCGGGCGAACAGGGGCATGGCCGGCAGGCCGACGCATGCGGGCCACGGCCCACTTGCCGCGCGGGCGTGGCGGCGATAGAGGCGGTGGGTAGCGGGTGCCGCGCTTTCGCGGCCACTTCTTCCGCATGGGAATCAGGAACTGGGTACGACGATGACAGCCCGCACCGACGATAGATCACGCGCTCTTTCCCGCGCCGGCCTTGGCCTGGCGCTCGTCCTGGCGCTTGGCGCTTGCGGCGGCAAGAAGGAAGTCCGTGCGGAAATCGCCCCCACGCAGGTCACCACGATCGGCGTCAACAGCTACTTGTGGCGCGCCAGCCTGGACGCGCTGTCGTTCATGCCGCTGCTGCAGACGGACAGCAACGGCGGCGTCATCGTCACCGATTGGTATTCAAACCCAAAGAACCCGTCCGAGCGGATGAAGGTGTCGGTGACCATCCTCGATGCGGACTTGCGCGCCGATGCGCTGCGTGTCGTGGCCAGCCGCGAAGTGCAGCAGGGCGGTGGCTGGGTGGCAGCGCCCGTGCAGGCTGCCACCGTGCAGAAGCTGGAGGATATCATCCTCACCCGCGCTCGTGACTTGAGGCGCAACTCGGTCGGCTGACGATCCAGCCATACCTTCGTCATGCCCGCGAAAGCGGGCATCCATCTCCTGACGTTGGGTAAAGCCGAACCACCTGGAGATGGATTCCCGCTTTTGCGGGGGATGACGAAGCTGTGTAAGTGGCGCCGATGCCCGCTGGAGACCTGCAAACATGACCGAGCGGTTCGATCCCGCCACCGCCGACACGCGCTGGCAGCGTGTGTGGGATGAGCGCGCCTGCTTCACCGCCGACGATGCCAGCACCAAGCCGAGAAGCTACGTGCTGGAGATGTTCCCCTATCCCTCAGGCCGGATCCACATTGGCCACGTGCGCAACTACACGATGGGTGACGTGCTGGCCCGCTACAAGCGGATGACCGGCCACGAAGTGCTCCACCCGATGGGTTGGGACGCGTTCGGAATGCCGGCTGAAAACGCGGCGATGGAAAAGGGCGTCCACCCCGGCGGCTGGACGCGTGAGAACATCGCCAACATGAAGGCCCAGCTTAAGCGCCTGGGCTTCGCGCTTGACTGGAGCCGCGAACTGGCGACGTGCGAGCCGGACTACTACGGCCACGAACAGGCGCTGTTCCTCGATCTCTACGCGGCGGGCCTGGTCTATCGCAAGGAAAGCTCGGTCAACTGGGACCCGATCGACCAGACCGTGCTCGCCAACGAGCAGGTGATCGACGGGCGCGGCTGGCGCTCCGGCGCGCTCGTTGAGAAGCGCAAGCTCTCCCAGTGGTTCCTCAAGATCACCGACTTTGCCGAGGAACTGCTCGAAGGCGTGCAGGGGCTTGAGCATTGGCCCGATAAGGTGAAGCTGATGCAGGAGAACTGGATCGGCAAGTCGCGCGGGCTGCAGTTCCGGTTCAAGCCGATCAACTTCGCTGACGAGATCGAGGTCTATTCGACTCGCCCCGACACGATCTTTGGCGCGAGCTTCGTCGCGGTCGCCGCCGAGCATCCGGTGGCCCAAGCCGTCGCGGCCGGTTCGCCCGAGGCACAGGCGTTCATCGCGCTGTGCAAGCAGGGCGGCACCACCGCTGCCGAGCTGGAGACGGCGGAAAAGCTAGGCTTCGACACTGGGCTGAAAGTCCGCCACCCTTTCACCGGCGCGGATCTGCCGGTGTGGATCGCGAACTTCGTGCTGATGGACTACGGCACTGGCGCGGTGATGGGTGTGCCCGGCCACGACCAGCGCGACTTCGAATTCTCGACCAAGTACGGCCTGCCGATCGTGCGAGTTGTCGCCGCCGACCCCGCCGATGCCGGTGCGCCATTCCAAGGCGAAGCCGAGGCGGGCGACGGCGTGCTTGTCAACTCCGACTTCCTGAACGGCCAAAGCGTCACTGATGGCAAGGCCGCCGTCATCGCCCGTGCCGAAAGCGAAGGCTGGGGTGAGGGCAAGACAGTGTGGCGCCTGCGCGACTGGGGCGTCAGCCGCCAGCGCTATTGGGGCACGCCGATCCCCTTCATCCACTGCGAGGCCTGCGGCGTCGTGCCGGTACCCAAGGACCAGCTGCCGGTTGTGCTGCCCGAGGACATCGATTTCCAGACGCCGGGCAACCCGCTAGTGCGCCACCCCACGTGGAAGCACGTCGACTGCCCCGCTTGCGGCAAGCCCGCGGTGCGCGAAACCGACACGCTCGACACTTTCGTCGATTCGTCATGGTATTTTCTGCGCTTCGCCAGTCAGCCGGCAGACAAGCCGTTCGACCGTGAGGCGATCGCCAAGTGGTTGCCGGTGGAGCAGTATATTGGCGGTATCGAACACGCGATCCTGCACTTGCTCTACGCCCGGTTCTGGACCCGCGCGCTGGCCCGGATCGGCATGATCGACGTGAAAGAGCCTTTCGCCAGCCTGTTCACGCAAGGCATGGTGACGCACGAGACGTATGTTCTGGAAGGAAACTTTGTCTCTCAGGATGGCAGGACCCTGTACCCTGCGGAAGATGTAATCTTCGCAGGTGATGGCTTCTACTTGAAGTCTGATCATACTCGCGTGGAGTACGAGCCAGCAGCTGGTCGCGGAATCGTACAGTATATCAATCCATCGCAGGTTCGAAAGAATGGACTAGAGGCGTATTTCCTCAGTTCCGACCTTGAGGTCCATGTGGGCCGCGTCATCAAGATGTCGAAGTCGAAGAAGAACGTCGTCGATCCCGACGCGATCGTCGCGACGTACGGCGCCGATGCGATTCGCTGGTTCATGCTGTCCGACAGCCCGCCCGAGCGTGATCTGCCTTGGTCCGAATCGGGTATCGAGGGCTGCTGGCGCTTCGTCCAGCGGCTGTGGCGCTTGTTCGCGCATTTCGATGCCACCGCCATCGGCGAAGACAAGACGATTGACCGCAAGCGCGACCAGACGGTCGCCGCCGTCGCGCAGGACATCGAGGCGCTTTCGTTCAACAAGGCCGTAGCGCGCATCTACGAACTGACCAGCGCGGTGGAGAAGGCGCAGCCCTCCGCCAGCC
>NZ_CAXYKL010000170.1:0-9945 GCF_964277725.1 uncultured Novosphingobium sp.
CCGCTACCCCGGCTGGAAAGGATCATCCTTTGCTGACCGGCAGGCCAGGTTCCTGGGATGCGCTGGCGATCCATGGCGATGAAGTGGAGGCGCTGCCGCCCGGTGGCGTCCTGCTAGCCTCGAACGAAGCCACCCAAGTCCAGGCGGCGGAGATACGCCATGATCGCGGGGTGTTCTGGGGCGTGCAATATCATCCGGAACTGGCGCTGGGCGAAGTGGCGGTATCGCTGCAAGGCCAGGCCGAGGACCTGATCGAAGCAGGTCTGGCTCATAGCGAAGAGGATGTGAACGCCATGTCCCGCCGGTTCACCGCACTGCATCGCAATCCGGAAGATCGCGCGCTGAGATGGCAACTCGGCGTTGATGCGGAAACCGCCGAGGAGGACCGGCGGCGCCGTGAGATCATCAACTTCATAAACCACGCGCCCGCCCTTCGTAACGGCGGCTGACCGGTCGTTCACCAACCAGGAGTGTACTGGCGCACCGGCCACACCGATTGCGGTCTTGGCAAAATCGGCATAGCGCTATGCCGCGATGGATGGTCCGACCAAGCTGCAGCGCAAACCTTTGACATCCCCGCGCCGGGGCCGGCCGCTGAAATCGGAAGCGGAAGAGCGCCAGAACCGCCTGCTGGATTACGCGCTGCTGCGGTTTCAGGAGGAAGGCTATCGCAATGTCTCGGTGGATGACCTTGCCTCCGGATTTGGTGTCAGCAAGTCCACTATTTATCTGCGATATGGCAGCAAGGCTGGCTTGATGAGGGCGGCAATGTTGCGGGCCACTCCGCTTGCCACCGTTCCCATGAGCAAGATCGATATAGACCCTGCGCGCCGCCCTGTTGATGTGTTGCGCGATTTTGCTCGGGTCTTCAGTCGTTACGTCAACGATCCGCCGATCAGGGCCTTGTGGCAGGCGGTGACGGAGGCCCGCGGGGAAATCGCATCATGGGAAACGATCGTGGCGGAGGAAACCGAAAAGATCATCCTGCCGGTCGCGCTTTATCTGAAATATCTGCGTGTAGCGGGACTGGCCGATATCGATGACGAGCACCAAGTCGCCAGCTATTTTTTTGACCTGACCGGCAGCGGCTTTGGCCGGTTTCTGGGCCCCCCGCTCGATAAGGAACAGCAAAGTGCGTCCAACGAAGCGGCCATCGCGTTTTTTGGTCGCGGCATCGGCCTCAAGATCTGACGGGGAGAGTTGGCGGCCGTTGGCGGCAGATCGGAGCATAGGCTCGATCTGCGGACTTGCACAATCGAAACTCTGGTTCGATTATGGCAGGCGAATCAAGACGCATGGAGGGATGTTTGGGCCGTCTGCAAGGTAAGCGCGCGATCGTGATGGGCGCGACGCGTGAAGGCAACATGGGTCAGGCAATTGCCAAGCGCTTCGTCGATGAGGGCGCAACGGTTGTCGTTTCCGGTCGCGGTGCGGGCGGGCTTGAGGACTTCGCTGGCAAATACGGCGCTATCGCGGTGCCCGCAGACATCTCTTCCAAGGAGTCCGTATTTTCGCTGTTCGAACAGGCAGAGAAGGCCATGGGCGGCGTCGATATCGCGGTGAACGCAGCAGCGACTGGCCAGTACGGGCCTTTCGAAGATACGCCGGAATCCGAGCTGGACGAGATGTTGAACATCATCTTCAAAGGTGGCTTCTTCTTCATGCAAGCTGCGGTCGGCGCGATGAAGCGCGCCGGTGGCGGCGCGATCGCCGTCGTCACTTCGCAAGTCGCCACGATGATGTTCGAAAATCACGCACCGTATATGGGCGCGAAGGCTGGTATCGAACACGTTACACGCACGGTCGCCAATGAATTCGGCCAGTTCGGCATCCGCGCCAATGTCATTGCCCCGGGCATGACCGTGACGCCGATGACGGCCGGAATGCTGGCGCCTGGCATGGTGGAGGCTTTCGCCAGCGAAACGCCGCTGGGCCGGATCAACACCGTGGAAGACATCGCGGCGGCCACCCTGTTCGCCGTCTCCGACGAATGCTTCATGACTGGTCAGACCTTCCACACGACCGGCGGCATAACCCTGCGGCGTCTACCTATGGCGTCGGAGATCGGCGCGGCGATCGAGAGTGCGACAAAAAAGCAGGCTGGATAATCGCGCTGCTTTCTGGCTCAGCGGAAGTTTAACGAAGAGTTTGCCCACAACGTTCTGACTACAAGAGGCGACCCTTGGAACTTGCTGAAAAGCTGGATGCGGTGGAGGAAATAAAGAAGCTGAAGGCTCGATATTTTCGCTTCGTCGATACGAAGCAATTCGATGCCTTCCGCGACCTGTTTCTGCCCGAAGCGCGTTTTGACGGAGAGGGCGCCGGCATGGGCCCGATCGCCGATCGGGATGCATTCATCGCGCAAAGCATCGCCGGTTTGACGGGGTGCGTCAGCGTTCACCACGGCCATTGCCCGGAAGTCGAACTGGATAGCGAGACAACGGCGACGGGCATTTGGGCGATGGAGGATATGCTCCAGTGGGAGGCGGGCCCGGTTCGCTCGCTGCACGGCATGGGGCATTATCATGAGACTTACGAAAAGCGCGACGGCCGCTGGTACATCGCATCCTGGCAACTGAAGCGCCTTAGGGTCGACATGGTGCCCGCGTGAGCGAGGCGATCCGCTTCGATGGGCGTGTGGCGATCGTCACCGGTGCCGGGAACGGCCTGGGCCGGGATTATGCGCTCAACCTGGCGGCGCGCGGTGCGAAGGTCGTAGTGAACGATCTGGGCACGGACACCCGCGGCAACCTGCTGCCATTGGGAGAGAGCGGCGCGGACAAAGTGGTCGCGCAAATCCGCGCGGCAGGGGGTGTGGCGGTCGCCTGTCATGAAAGCTGCGCTACGCGATCGGGCGGTAACGCGATCGCACAGGTGGCGCTCGACAGCTTTGGCCGTATCGACATATTCATCCATAACGCCGGCTTCCTGCGGAACGGGCCGTTCGAGACGCTGACGGACGAGCATATCCGGGCGATCGTGGATGTTCACCTGATGGCGGGCTTCTATGTCGGCCAGCCCGCGTTCGCCGCGATGAAGCGGCAGGGCTATGGACGCATCCTGCTGACGAGCTCGGCGTCCGCGCTTTTCGGCATGCCATGGCAGAGCAATTATGCCGCGGCGAAGATAGGGCTGGCGGGGCTGGTCAACGTGCTGGCGCTGGAAGGCGCGCAGCATGGCATTACGGCTAACGGGCTTCTTCCAGCCGGTTCGGGACGGCTTGGCCAGGATACCGATCTGGACTGGCCAGCCGGAGCGTTCGACAAGCTGCCGGCCGGAATGGACCGGATCGCACCGGCCATGCACAACGATTATGTGACACCGATGGCGCTGTGGCTTGTCAGCGAACAGTGCCAGGCCACGCATTCGCTTTACAGCGCGACGGCGGGGCGCTTCGCCAAGGTCTTTATCGGTGCCGCCAAGGGCTGGCTGGCCGATGCCCAGCAGCCGCCCAGTGCCGAGGATATCGGCGTTCATTTCACCACGATCGAGGACATCTCGCAGTTCGACACCCCCCTTAGCGTCGTAGAAGAATTCGGCCCGATCGCGGCCGCCCGCTTGGCACAAGAGGGTGCACAATCACGATAGACCGCGCAGGCCGCGATACGACGGCAGCCGGTAAAATATATGGAGAGGATGGTACTATGCCAAAGCTTGGTCTTGAATTTCTGGGGGCCTTTGGCCTCTCGCCGGTGGAACTGGTCGGTATCGCGGCCGATCTGGATTGTCAGTTCATCTCAACGATCATGGAGCCGATGGACTACAATCCGGAGGGGCATGCTCGATGGTCTCTGCGTCAGGACCCGAAATTGGTCCAGGAATTGAGGGCGGCAGCGCGGGATACCGGGGTCGAGATCGGCCTGGGCGATGGTTTCGCCTTGCTGGCCGATCTGGACGTGCGCGAGGCTTACGCCCGTGATCTGGACATTCATGTCGAAATAGGAACCCGCCGGATCAACACGATCAGCTTCGATCCCGACGTGGAGCGAACCATGGATCAGTTTTGCCAGATCACGGAAATGGCAACGGCAAGAGGAATCGAAATCACGACAGAGTTCTGCCCGATTGCCGCGATCGCGACCTTGGATATGGCGAAACGCACGGTCGATAAGGCCGGGCCGCCAGCCACGATTCTTCTGGACACTATGCACTTTCACCGCTCCGGCGCCACGACAGACGAGTTGCGCGCGATGGATAAGAAGCTGATCGGCCATATCCAGCTTTGCGATGTTCCGCAGACGCCGCTGTTCGATGATTACATGGAGGAGGCGTTGTACGAGCGTGGCATTCCGGGGGACGGCGTGGCTCCGCTCTCCGAAATCCTGGCGGCGCTGCCCCAGGTCGAATACATCGGCCTCGAAATGCCGCTGCGCTCGCTGATGGAGCAGGGGGTGGGCGTTAAAGACCGCATGGCGCGCTGCGTGGCGGGCGCGCGGAAGGTGATGGCAGGGGCCGCTGCGCTAGAGCAGGCATAAGGTTCAAAGATCGCCCAGGGCCGGATCTTCCACATCGTTGCGGCCCTCTGCCACGAACTGTTCCAGCAGCCATGAGGCAGCCGGGCCGGGCGGCGTGTCGCGCCGCCAGATGCCGCCGAAGCGATAGGTGCCGCCCGTATGGTCCGGCATCGCCAGCTGGACCAGCGCACCCGATTGCAGGTCTCCCTGGATCATCGGGCCGGGCATGTTGCCCCACCCGATCCCTTCGCGCAGCAGCGCGTGCTTGGCGCTGAGATCGGCCAGTCGCCAGGTCTTGTGGCTGACCACCGAGAAGTCCCGCCCCTCGGTGAAGCGGGAGCGATCGGTCAGCACCAGCTGGGTGTAGCCCCGGCCAGCGCCTGGCGGGATCTTCGCCATGCGGCCTAGCGGATGGTCCGGAGCGGCGACGGGCACCATCGTAATCAGCCCGGCGGCAATGCATTCCAGGCCTTCGACCCCGGCGGCAAGCGGTCCCGAGATGCCGACCACCGCCGTGCCGTCCAGCACCATCGCGGCGATCGCCCCCAGCGCCTCCACATGAAGGCGTAGCGACACGGTGGGGAATTCTCGCGCGAAGGCTCTCAACACGCGCCCGACCCTTTCGGATGGCACCATGACGTCGATCGCCAGGTCGACCTCCGCCTCCAAACCTTGCAGCAGCCCACGGACTTTGGCGCGCAGGCCGTCGATCCCTTCGCTGACCGCGCGAGACTCCGCCAGAACCGCGCGGCCGGCCACCGTCAGCTTGGGCTTGCGGGTACCCTCCCGATCGAACAGCGTCACGCCCAGTTGCGCTTCCAGATTGGCGATGCCGTAGCTGATCACCGACACCGCCCGGTTCAGCTTGCGCCCTGCCCCGGCGAAACTGCCTTCGTCCACGATCGCCAGAAAGATCCGCAGTTGGTCGAAGGTGGGATTTCCGGGGTTGCTCACTATTCAACTCTCTCTAACAAACCGATGCAGTTTATCCCTCTGTCTGGAAGAGTGCGCAAGGCCCATATGGGTTGAGCAAGCCGGCGCCATTCGCCGGCGCCGGAGAACTTCCATGATCGACCTTCGTCCTTTCGATACGCTGGGCGGCGCCAATCACGGCTGGCTCGATGCCAAGCATCACTTCTCGTTCGCCAGCTACTACGATCCTGCGCGCCAGCAGTGGGGCAATCTACGCGTCTGGAACGACGACGCCATTGCACCCAAGACCGGTTTCCCGCCCCATCCACATCGCGACATGGAGATCATCACTTACGTGCGCGAAGGTGCGATCACGCATCAGGACAATCTGGGCAATCGCGGCCGGACCGAGGCGGGGGATGTGCAGGTCATGAGCGCGGGCACCGGCATCCAGCACTCCGAATACAATATGGAGGATGTGACCACGCGGATCTTCCAGATCTGGATCATGCCGACCCGCGCCGGTGAAGCGCCGCAATGGGGTGCCAAGCCCTTCCCCAAGGGTGAGCGTTCCGGCCAGTTCGTGACGCTGGCGAGCGGCTATGAAAACGACAATGACGCCTTGCCGATCCGCACCGATGCACGCGTGGTGGGTGCCACCATCAAGGCGGGTGAGACGGTGGAGTATCCACTTGGCGCGGATCGCAAAGCCTACCTCGTTCCCGCGACGGGGGCGGTGGAGATCGATGGCGTGCGGGTGAATACCCGCGACGGCGCGGCGATCAGCGACCTGGAAGTGTTGCGGGTCACCGCGATCGAGGACTCCGAAATCGTCCTGGTCGACGCCGCCTGATCATCATGGGCTGCGGGATGCCTTCGGGCGTTCCGCAGCTATTTTCTGGCGGCGCTGTCAGCGTGAGCCGCGTTTGCGCTTCTTTCCCAACACTTTCGTCGTCAACGTTGTCGCCAGGCCGGTGAAGAGCAGCACACCCACGCCGAAGGCCAGGATGTGCCACTCGTCGATCTTCAGGCCGGGGCCCATCGTGCGCGCGGCGATGATGCCGGGGAGGAACATCAACGGCACCCACAACACTGCCGAGACGATGTTGGCGATCTGAAACGGCCGCTTCGCCATTTCAACGACCCCCGCCACCAGCGGCACGGTGGCGCGGATCGGCCCGAGAAACCGGCCCATCAGGACGGCCTTGAAGCCATGGCGGCGAAAGAACAGCCGGGTGCGCGCCACCATCGGGCGATGGTTCTTCAGCGGCCAGCGATAATAGATGCGCGGGCCGATCCGCCGGCCCATCCAGTACGAGACCCAATCACCCACGATCGCCCCGGCGATGGCCCAAAGGATAATCGGTGCGGGATCGAGCACGCCCGCGCCGATCAGGCCGCCGATCGCCAGCATGACCGTAGTGGCCGGAATGAATAGACCGATCACCGCCATCGATTCGCCAAAGGACAGCGCCCCGATGATCGGCCCGGCCCAGAAGCCATGCGCGGCGATGGTGGTCGTCAGCCCGGAGGTTAGATCGCCCATGCGGCGCCTTGCTCGGTAAGCGCGGGCAGGCGGTTGGGCCTTGCAAAATGCGGATCGGGAACGGCGGTCAGGTGCACGGCAGGCCTATAGGCGGGAAGGGGATCGTTTGAATAGCGCTGGATCGTAACCACGCCGTAAAGCAATGTTTCCTTACCGATGCGCCGGTCAAGCCGGACCGGGCGAGCGGTGCGGCGATTGCGGGGAGATCAGGCGGGCTGCGCGGTGACGGGAGTGGCGGCGGGCATCTCGCCTTCGGGCTTGGCGTCTGCCGAAACGCGGCCAGTACGCTCCAGCTTTCCCCAGCCCACGATCCATCCGCCCACGGCAGCGGCGATGGCGCGAAGCACCACCCAGTACATGATCTGGCGATAGACCAGCCGCTGCGCGATCAGCAGGTGCGCGGGATAGCGTACGCCGCGATCGTCCAGGCGATAGGCGATCCAGCCGCACAGCACATCGATGGTCACAAAGGCTATCCAGTAGATCCCCATCAGACCCACGTCACCGCGCGTCTGCACCCAGCCGTGCGCCTGGATGCGCAGGGAGGTGCTGATGATTGAAAGCAGCAGGGTCAGGTCGATCAGCGGCGAGATCGCGGCGAAACCGATCTGGAACAGCCAGGCCTGGGGCAGCCCGATCATGCCCAGGCCCCAAGGCTTGCGGCGGCGCAGCGCGGCGCGGTGCTTCCACAGGCATTGGAGCGTGCCGAACGCCCAGCGGAACCGCTGCTTGGCCAGCGCGGCGAAGCTTTCGGGCGCTTCGGTCCAGGCGACGGCGCGCGGGTCGAACGTGACGCGCCAGCCCGCGCGCTGGATGGCTATGGTCAGGTCCTGATCCTCGGCCAGGGTATCCTCGGGATAGCCGCCCACGGCATCGAGCGCCGCGCGCCGCCATGCGCCCACAGCGCCTGGCACCACCGTCATCGCGTCAAACCCGGCGAGTGCGCGCCGTTCGAGATTTTGCGCGGTGATGTATTCGACGGCCTGCCAGCGCGTCACCAGATTGACCCGGTTGCCGACGCGCGCATCGCCGGCGACCGCGCCCAACCGGGGATCGGCAAACCAGCGGACCAGGCGGCGGATCGTCTCCGCCTCGAACTGGGTATCGGCATCAAGGGCGATGATCACCTCGCCCGTGGCATCCTGAAGCGCGCGATTGAGCGCGGCGGCCTTGCCACCATTCACCAGCGTCAGCAGCGTGACACGCGGATTTCCGCCAAAGGCCGCCCGCACGACATTGCTGGTGTCATCCTTGGAGCCGTCATCGACTACGATCACCTGCAAGTCAGGATAATCGCTGGCGAGCACGCGGCTGACCGAGGAGACGATTACCCGCTCCTCATTGTAAGCCGGGATGATCACCGACACGCTGGGCTCATGGACGGGTGGCTCGCCGCGCTTGCGGCGGCTTTGCAGCCACGCCAGCCCGGTCATGATCACGGCGCGGGCGATTCCCAGCGAAATTGCGAGGTAGAACAGCCAGGCCAGCATCGCACCCACCGTCATCATCACGACGAAGGCCATTACGTCTATGCGCACGGCGGCCAGATCGGTGCGGGAGATCGCGGGCATCGCCTGCGCGGGTGATATGCCGGCAAGCTGGGACGCAGTGGTGAACTGATAGCCTTGCGCCTTTAGCGCCGCGATGATGCGCGGCAGGGCGGCCACCGTCTGCGAACGATCGCCGCCGCCATCGTGTAGCAGGATGACGTTCATCGTGTTTTCGGCCGTGGCGGAATGCACCTGGTCCAGCACCTGCTGGACGATGGCATCCGTGCCCGGCCGCTGCCAATCGTTGGGATCGACGTGCAGCCCCACGATCGTATATCCGGCCTTCTGGGCTTCCAGCGCGGGGCCCAGTTCATCAGGAGTGGAAGGCTCCGCGTCACCGAAGTAAGGCGCGCGAAACAAGGTCATGCTCCGCCCGGTATAGGCTTCCACCAGTCGCTGCGTGGTGTTCAGTTGCAGGCTGGTTTCGCGCGCGCCGGCATCGGCCAAATTGGGGTGCGTGTAGGTGTGATTGCCCAGTTCATCGCCATCGGCGATGATGCGCTTGAGTAGGCCGGGGTTGTCCAGCCCATACTCGCCGATGACGAAAAACGTCGCTGGCACGTGCGCGGTTTCCAGTTCTGAGAGGATCTGCGGCGTCCATTTGGGATCGGGCCCATCATCGAAGGTGAGCGCCAGCAGCTTGGGATTGCCGCCGCCCGCGCGATGAACGACGTAAGGCGTCGGCAGGCTTTGGAACTGTTCCTGCGTGATCAGGCCATTGGGCGCGAAGGTGGTGGTGCGATGCCCTTCGCGCGGGGTGGCGGTGATGCGAAGGATTTCTCCGGCGCCCTCCACATCCGCGCTGCTGACAGACGTCGCTAGGGAGAGATCGGGGCGGGTACCCTTGCGAAAGGCGTGCAGGTCTTTCCAGAATCCGCTGTCTTCGGTGCCCAGCCGCCACATCGCCAGGTCCTGCAAGCCCATTTGCTTCAGGATCGTCATCTGGTTCCAGCTGGCCGCGGCATCCAGCATCCACACGGTGTGCTTCTCGCCATCCTCGTCATAGGCAAAGCCGGAATTGCCACTGGCGGGATCGAAGACGACCGGGGCGTTGCTGTCATGCGAGGCAAGCCAGGCGTCCTCGATCGCCAGGGCATCGGCTTGCTTGCCGTGCCAGTCATAGCCATAGCTGCCCAGCGCCACGACCAGCTTCGAGCGGCCGACGAGCCCGATGGCGCGCTGCACTTCCCGCGCGAACCAGTCCTGCGCCGCGATCGGACCTGCTTCGCCGCCGCTCCAGTGCTGATCATAAGCCATCAGGATGATCTTGTCGGAAGCCGCGGTGATCGCCCCGAGCGGCCAAGCCTCGTCCTCGGCCGGAACGGTAACGGCGATCAGCGAACCGCTGGGCAGCGCGGTGCGCAGCTGGCGGATGAAGGCGACGTAGTCGGTCATGGCCGTTTCGGGCAAAGCCTCGAAGTCCAGCACCAGGCCCTTTTCATGCCGTTCAGCCACCATCTTGCCCAGTTGCCGGGCAACGGCG
>NZ_CAXYKL010000171.1:0-6981 GCF_964277725.1 uncultured Novosphingobium sp.
GGCTGGCACCAGATCGTGATGCTGCTGTTCGTATTGTCCGGCGGCCTTGTCGTGATCGCCTTCATCGATTTTCCGGTGCAGTGGGTGCGCCGCAATTCCCGGCTCAAGATGTCGATGCAGGAAATGCGTGACGAGCATAAGGAAGCCGAAGGCGCGCCTGAGAAGAAGGCCGCGCAAAAGGAACGCCAGCGCAAGATCGCGATGGGCGGCCTGATCCCGGCGGTGAAGGACGCGCAGTTCATCCTCACCAACCCGACGCACTTCTCCGTCGCGCTGTCTTACGACCCGGACAAGGCCTCTGCTCCGATCGTGCTGGCCAAGGGCCGTGGCGACAAGGCGCTGGCGATGCGCGAACTGGCGGCGGAGTATCAGGTTCCGGTGCTGGAATATCCCGCCCTCGCCCGCTCGGTGTATTACACCACGCGAGAACGGCAGGTGATACGCGAGGAGCTTTACGTCGCCGTCGCCGCGATCCTGGCCTTCGTCTTCGCCCTGAAGCGCGGCGAGCATCCCGCGCGGCCCGACGTTAAGGTGCCGCTGACACTGCGTTTCGACACCGATGGTCGCCTCGATCCATCGATAACCGCTTAAGCTGCGCGCCCCGGAACCGTTCTACCAACCATGACGACGACCAGTTCTGCCACTGCGACACCGACGCCAACGCCGAGCGCGACGCAGAACCTCGTCGCCAGCCTGGGCAGCGGCAGCGGCATCGACATGCAGGCGCTGGCGACCAACCTCGCCAACGCACAGTTCGCCTCGCAGATAGACCGGCTGAAAAACAAGTCGGACACGCTGACCACCCAGGTTTCTTCGGCTTCGAACATCAAGTCGATGCTGCTCAGCTTCTCAACGTCGCTCGGGGACATGGTGCGCAACGGCAGCTTGTCACCACAACCGCAATTCAGCACCAGCGGCATCGCCACCGGCACGCTCTCCGGCTCTCGCCAGCCATCGGGTAACTATTCGCTGGAAGTGATGGCTCTGGCCAAGAGCCAGACCCTGGCGAGCGCAGCCTACTCCGGCAGCACCGCGATGACCGATGCGGTGGGCCCCGGTACGCTGACCTTCAAGTTCGGCACGACCACGCCCGCGTCCACGGATGGCAATGGCGATCCTGTCGCAGCCGGTTTCGCCGAAGACAGCAGCCACGCCGCCGCCAGCATCACCATCGCCGCCGGGGCCACGCTCAATGACGTGGCTAATGCGATCAACGCCAAGAACGCCGGTGTCACCGCCTATGTCGCGCAGACCAGCGCCGGTGCGCAACTGGTGTTCAAGGGACAGGAAGGCGCGGCCAACGGCTTCGTGATCGAGACCAGCTCTGACAGCAGCACCGCGCTCTCCAAGCTGGCCTGGAAACCCTCCGACACGACCGGGCAGCTGATCGCGAGCTCAGGCGATGCCAGCTTCAAGGTAGACGGCCTGGCCCGCACCGCCAATTCCAACACCATCGCCGAGGCAATTCCCGGCGTCACTCTCAAGCTGGCGGCCACCAACGTCGACAAGCCCACCACCGTCACCTTCAGCGACACGTCATCGGCGCTAAGCACGACGATGACGGATCTGACCAATGCGCTGAACGAGATCGCTTCCGCGCTTAATGCTGCGACCGATCCCAAGACTGGCGACTTGCGCTCTGACAGCGGCGCGCGCGGACTGAAATCGGCCCTGAGCCAGTTCGCCGGGTCCACCGTGGTTCCTGGTGCGACGGGCGCTGCGCGCACGTTGGCGGATCTGGGCCTGTCCACCCAGCGCGACGGCACGTTCACGCTGGACAGCAATCGCCTGAAAGCCACGCTGGCCAAGGACCCGCAGGGCGTGGCAGCGATGTTCACGAACGGCCTGTACGGCGTCTATTCGAACGTCGACAAACTCTATCGCAACTCCACATCGGCCAGCAATCCGGGGTCACTGGGCGGCTCGATCGCGCGGTTCAACAAGCAGCTGACACAGGCCAAGGAAGACCAGAACACCTTGTCGACCAAGCAAGAGAAGCTGCGCGCCACGCTGAACGCACGCTTCGCCGTTACCGACAGCCGGATATCGTCGTCCAAGTCCACGCTTTCGTTCCTCCAGGGTCAGATCGACGCCTGGAACAAATCGGATCGCTGAGATGCTGGCGCTTCGCTCTCCGCAAGAGGCCTATCGCCGCGTCGAGTTCGATGCGCGCGTAGCCGCTTCGCGTCCCGCCGACTTGGTGCATCTGTGCATCGAACACCTTATCGGCGCGCTGGGCACCGCCGTCCACGCGGCCGCCGCGGGCGACAACCAGCTGAAGAGCAAATCGCTCACCACCGCATTGACCGCGGTGACGGCGCTGCAACTGGGTGTCAGCGGCGAAGACGGCGTCGCCGGCGCGCTGCGGCACATGTACGAAGCCGCCCGCCGCACCATCCTAGACAGCGCGATGCAGTTTGATTCGCGCCGTATTGATACTTTGCGGACCGATTTTCTGGAGATCGGCGCTGCGCTGCGCGGCAGCTGAGATATTAATCTCCCGATTCGGTTTTTACGCAGGCGTTGTAATCGGTACCGAACGGTCGAAACACGCCTGACGTAGGTCGGAAACGGACGTGACTTGCCCCCACGCCACGCGCTTTTGCGCGAATGTCGCCCCTAGGCACAAACCAATAGGGGCATCCTGGTGGAGCACGTTTCCAACCTGATACTGATCGACAGCGACTCCCGCCGGCGCGCTTCGATCAGCCATGCGCTGGCGGCGAGCAGTATCCACGTCGAACCTTTCGAGAATATCGACGAACTCGCCAGCGCCTGGCCGCGATCGGGCGTGATCATGATCCATGATGAGGCGGGCAGCATTCCAGACCTGATCGAGAAGATGGCGGCGGACGGGGAATGGTACCCGATCATCGCCTTCAGCGAATACCTCGCGCCGCGCCGGATCGTGGAAGCCGTCCTGGACGGCGCGATTGACTATGTGGCTTGGCCGCTGGATTCGGAAGAACTGAACGAGGCTCTGGCTCGCGCCGTCGACAAGTCGGATGCCAGCGGTAACACCAAGCTGCGCGAGGTTATGGCGCGCTCTCGCCTTGACCGGCTGACCAAGCGCGAGCGCGAGGTTCTGGATGGCGTGGCCAGCGGCCTCTCCAATCGCCTCATCGGAGAGAAACTCGCGATCAGCCCGCGCACCGTGGAAATCCATCGCGCCAACATGCTGAACAAGCTGGGCGCCAACCACACGTCCGAAGCCATCCGCATCGCCATCGAAGCCGCAATGGTAAACTGAGAAAAGCGACCCGGCTCCCGCCCATGCGTCGGGCCGTGGTCGCGATGCCGCAGCAGCAAGCACCTTCGGGCCCGCCTTCACTTACGCGAGCGAGGAACGCTGTCTAGGCACAAATCAAGCAGGAAAAGTGGTGGGCGGTTTGATATTAAATAAATGGAATTAGATAAATAACTTATAATTATGTCTCGAACGCATCATTGATCGAGACTGAAATCTGTTGTTTTTTCTATAACCAACGCAGTTTTAAGAAACCGATGCTGGCATAAGCCTACGTTAGGAATTTAAAAGATCACGCTTGGTGGATCGCATCGACGAAATGCCTGAGGTTCCGTCATCATCACCAAAGACAAGCAATAAACTCGGGAGAACACGCAGCGCGAGATCGGCCGCATCGCGAGGGCTGGTCGTGCCTCCTGCAGGTTAGCAGGATAGCCGGGCGCGACGCTAATGGCTCCCCGAGAGCTCGGTAGGGTAGCCTACGGAACGACGCCTCACTCATCGAAATATGCCAGTCGCTTTGTTCGCAGCTATGAACGCTGAATTAAGAGCTTTTGCGCGGCGTTAACTCGACATCAACCATCGGCGGCTAGCTATACCATGCCCGGTCCCGGGAAGGCCCAGTTGCTGACGCTCATTTGCTACCGAGGCGTTGCGGCTGGGCCAACCTTCCAAGTACAAGGCACCCAGGCGGAGCCAGAGCTCCCAAAATGGCTACATGGGATCATGACGTGAGTGCTCGTCGAGCACTGCGGGTTAACCGCGCAATTCGCTGAACAAGCTCATTTTCTTCATAAACTATGGATCATAGGGCGAACGATTTACTTTGAACCCGCACATGACTATTTTGCCAATTCGAACTCCCCTGCCCGCTTGCCATCGAGGTAGGGCGCGCGGGTGAGACCTTCCGCACCCGCGTGAGGCTCCGAGGAATGCCAGGGACCGACGTTTGACTGATCCTATGTGATCTGGCGCTCATGCACGCCCCGCCCGGAAGGCAGAGGGGCGCTATTGCCCAGGCTAGCCTGCCGCGACGAGGGTTATACAATTCCTAGATTGCCGTGTTGACGTACGGCGCACCCGCACCTTGCCTCGCCACAGAACTTTTTTATGACCCCGCCGTGCGAACGTGCTCGAGAGAGCAAGTCGAAGTGGCCTAAGCGACAAAGAGCAATATCCCAATATCGCGAAATTTTCTGGTTTTGCAGGCGAGTAGCGGCCTTGAGAGTACCACCCATCTTCACGGCGGTTGTGAACGCGAGAAATAGTTTAGGTTAGGGATGTGTTCATGCGTGCAATCCATAAAGGACGCCCCACTCCTGGGGCAGGACCCAGCCTTCCTCGGAGTTACCGCCCCCGGTGTTTTGGTTGGGTCCTGCAGCTCGGAATAATTTCTAACAAACAGTGTTGCTAAGCGTGGCCAACAAATCCGTAGCGATCTTTTTCTCCACCGCTATTACAATTGGCGGTGCTATCTTGGTTAGCCATGGCATGTTTGCGCTTGAACAGCTTTTCACTGTTCGGCTTACAATTTGCTTGGGTATCGTCGCTCTGCTTGCTGGCTCGCTTGGCTTTCAACTAATATGGTGGGCCGATCACAAAGACGATGGCGCTGAGCGTCGCAAACGCCCGCGCTACCCAAAGGATCATGGCCCAGGACCTAGCGGCAGGCATACTCGGCAATAAGAACCCGTGTATAAACGTTTTAATAGATTTAGCAAAATGGACCGGAGCACCTTTCGGCGGTCCTGCTCCGGCCCTAGCCACCGCCGACAGGGATCATTGGTGACGTTATAATGGCCTACAGACTATGAGCAGGCCTATCCAACCTAAAGCGATGGATTGACCCCCAGACCGGTCAAAGCCGTATGTCGCGTAAATACAATGCTCAATTCATTATCTGGAATATCTTAGGTGGTCCGAGTCCCGGGCCAGGACCCAGCCTTCTTCGGTAACTACCGCCCCCGGCGTTTCGGTTGGGTCCTGCATTTAAACCAGCCCAAACTCCGAAAGCCGCAGTTTCTGCTGGATTGCCGCAGCCGATGATTACCTGCCGGATTTGGTGCCGCAGATCCCCAACGCTACGCGTCACGCCCTTGTCGTAAAACCGAGGCTGCTGCGGATCAACACAGGTAAACTCCTTGCTATTCGAGGCATGGCGCGTCGAAGTCATTGTAGCCTTAGAAGCTACTAATGAGGTAGCACCAGCCAACGTTAGGCCGTTGGCTGGCCTTCTCTAGCAAGAACGCTTTAAAAGGGTCTGAACCGCTCGGTGTGGGCTTTGACAACATGTATGCGTCTTGCTGAACGGTGCATCGCCGTTGGTATTTACCGTTTTGTAGCGCTAGATAGGGCAGTCACAATGCAGCGATCAAGTAGCGATAGTCGCGCCAGATTACGCCACCGCAATCGTAGGAGGTAAAGCCCCAATTGTGCTTCCGACGAGAGGTGGCCAAGGCGGCCATAGGTGCGCGGTCAGCCGCGGTTCAGATCCACGCTGTCACGCATCGCGATCACAATTTTTGGACGGTAATATGAAGGCAGGTCTTCGCGTCTCTAAGCTCGGGCTCATCTTCGGCGTTGCCGCTGCTCTTTGGCTCCTAATCGCAACAGGCTGCTACGAAGTCGAAGGCGCGCCTCATCTCGGCCTTGGCATTCGTCACCGGATTGCCATCCAGCTCGAACATCGGTCCAAGCGCCATCATCAACATCGCTTCGCCCGCGACCCGGCTCACGACATTCTGACCGGCTAATGCATCGCGGCCGCGAGCTTCTCGTCGTATGCGAACGTGCGGTAGCCGGGCCCATAGTATGCGGCGGCGAAGGCGCGGCAGGTCGCCGGGTTGAGCAACAGCCGGCGCAGTTCGTCCGTCGGGCCGAAGTGCTCGATGTGCGAACGAAAAGTTCAAGCTGGCCGCCCTAGCTCCGCGCGCAGGCCTATCCCAGCGCTTACGGCGAGACGTAGCCAAGCTTGCTTGTCCCACCGCCGCCCATAACCTGAAACAGACCACAGGAGCGTGCCTGGAACGCCGCTTTGACCTCGCCGGTGACAATGCCCGCGCAAAGCCGGTCCTAGCTTTCGATGGGGCCATCGTCGTTCGCACCGGTGGTAGCTGCCGCTTTTGCTCTGGCTGAAAGACGATGGCAAGAAGCGGTCGCCCGTTTGCCAAGGGAATTCGTGTCGTTTCTAATGGATCGTGGGCGTTCCGGCGCGATCGGTAAGCGGTGTGCTCAGGCCACGGCGGTCCAAGACATGAGCTCTCCGACGGCGTTGGCCGGGTGACCTGCGGCCAGCTTGGTGAGGGTCTCGGCCAGCCAGGCATGCGGGTTGATGGCGTTGATTTTGCAGTTTTCGATGAGCGTGGCGATCACTGCCCAGTTGTCGCCACCTTGGTCAGAGCCTGCGAAGAGTGCGTTCTTGCGGTTGAGGGCAAGCGGACGGATCGACCGCTCGACGGTGTTGCTGTCCAGCTAGACGCGGCCGTCATCGAGGAATAGCGACAGCCCGGCCCAGCGGGTCAGCGCGTAGCGGATGGCATCGGTGAGCTTGCTCTTTGCACTGACCTGCCGGAGCCGCGCATCGAGGTAGATGTGCAGGTCATCGACGATGACGCGGGACCGTTCGGCACGCGCGGTGCGGCGCTGCTCCGCCGAGGTGCCGCGAACCTGCTCCTCGATCGCATAGAGCCTGGCGATCCGGCGCAGCACCTCGGTCGCGACCGGCGAGCTATCGG
>NZ_CAXYKL010000172.1:0-2621 GCF_964277725.1 uncultured Novosphingobium sp.
CACCAGCGTCTGATCGGGCGAGAGGCCCCGTAGCGTGGCAGGCCGGATTGAATCGGTTCCGTCCACCGCTGCCGAGCGCGGGAAGTCGAGCGACGGCGTGACGTTCGAAAGTGCCTGCCCTAACTCAGTGGTGCCTTGTGACCGCAGCGCCGCGCCCGAAAGCACGTCGACAGGCGAAGCAGTGTCGAGCCGCTGTCGCCCGGTCACGCGCGTGCCGGTGACGATGATATCGCTGGTATCGGCTGCTGTGCCCCGTTCAGCATCGCCGACCTGGGCGTGCACGAGACCGGGAGTAAGCAGCGCCGTCAACGACGAAGCGAGCAGATAGCGTACGTGAACTTTCATGGCGGCCCCCAATTTTCGAAATGCCCGATACACAAGTTGTAGAGTAGAGAATAGCCCTGCCCCGCGGGATCGGAATAAAATTCGTCCATTGATGGACCAACCTTGCAACATTGTGCGAGCCCCCGCTCCATGCCGAAAGGCAAAACGGCGATCAGCCGGCGATCGCCCGTGCGCGGGGTTCCTCGCGTCCTGCCCTCGCTCGCACGTTTCGCGGGATCGGAAGCCCAAGATTTTGGCGCAGAGTGGGATGTTCGTAATCGGAGCGGAACACGCCGCTCGCCTGCAGCAATGGGACAACTTCGTTTGTGAAGCGGCGGAACTGATCGGGATGCCCGACATAGACGTTGATGCCATCCAGCGCGCGACACTCGAACCAACGCGTAATCTCGCGGGCGATAGTCTTCGCTGATCCAACGAAGGGGCTGGTGAACTGGTCGCGTGCATGTTCGATCGTCTCGCGGAGTGTCAGGCCGCGCTCCTGGGCAAGTTGCGTGATCCGCTGCGCTTGGGTGAAGAAGCTGGAGGCCGCATAAGCCAAGGCCTCGGCCGGGAATGGCGCGTCGAGATTGTACTGCCGAAAATCGTGCCAGCCGAAAGCGCGGCCGAACTCAGCCAGCGCCTGATCGAAGCTTTGGTCAAGCCGGCGTTGCTCACGCTCGATTTCTCGGGCGTCATCGTCGGTATCTCCCACGGTGATCGTAAAGCCGGGCAAGATGATCAACTCGTCTGGATTGCGGCCCCGCGCAGCGGCACGCGCCTTGAGGTCGGCGTAGAATGCCTGGCCCTGCGCCAGCGTCTTGGCGTGGGTGAAGATCGCATCGGCAACGCTCGCGCCCAGATCGCGCCCTTGATCGGAATCGCCCGCCTGGAAGATCACCGGCTCCCCTTGTGGCGAGCGCTGGATGTTGAGCGGCCCGACTACCTGGAAATGCTCGCCCTTGTGATCGAGCGCATGAAGCTTGCTCTTGTCGAGGAACACGCCGCTTGCCCGATCCCCCACGATCGCGTCATCTTCATACGAGCGCCACAGGCCGCGGACGACATCGAGATATTCAAAGGCGCGGCCATACCGGGTGTCGTAATCGAAATGCTCATCGCGACTGTAATTGCCCGCTGTGCCGGCATCACCACTGGTCACCACGTTCCAGCCTGCTCGCCCTTTGCTGATCAAATCCAGAGACGCAAGTCGCCGGGCAAGATTGAACGGTGCGTTGTAAGAGGTCGTTAGCGTACCGACTAAGCCGATATGGCTGGTGGTTACCGCCAGCGCGGACAAGAGCGTCAGCGGCTCAAGTCGATTGAGATAGTGCGGGGGCGAGTCCGGCGTGATGAACTGGCTATCGACGATGAAGACAAGATCGAACTTGGCGGCTTCCGCCTGGCGGACCAAGTCGATGTACCAGTCGATACTGACACTTGCATCGATCGGGATTTCGGGGTTACGCCAGCGATTGGTCTGGCCGGGACCACCGACCCCGGTTGGAACGAGGCCGAGTTTCAGCTGTCGCTGGGTCATGGGAAAGTCCTCCGGGATCGACAGAATCAAAGTGTTTGGAAATGCGGTGCCACTGATATGGGCCGGGTCAGCAGGCCCGCTTCGTGGAACACGTCGGCGATCTTCTGCTCCTCGGCAATGACGCCGGCATCGATGGGAGCGGGCACCAGGACGCTGCGGCCGACGTAGCGCTTCGTAGCGGCAGTCGGCACACCGGTCTGGCTGGTCAGCATTTGCGCGTATGCATCGCGATTGGCTTCGCTCCATCGGCGAGCAGCAGCGAGGCGGCTGGCGAAATCCACTAGCAGGGGGCGCTTGTCACCGAGGGAAGCATCAGTGCCGTACAGGAAGGCCAAACCCGGCGTCAGCGAATTGTCGATCGGCAGGATGCGCATGCCGTCGCTGAGTTCGCCGATGGCTGCGTAAGGATCCCAGATCGCCCAGGCGTCAACCGCGCCACTGGTCAGCGCGGCCCGGCCATCGCTGGGATTGAGGAATTTGATATCGATGGCATTGAACGGACGTTTCAGACGCTTTAGCCCGGCAAGCAGCACATAATGCCCGATGGAGCCACGCGGTGTAGCAACCCGTCGCCCCACCAGGTCATCGAACCGTGCGATGGATGACCCTCGCGGTACCATGACGGTGGTGGAAGCGCCTTTGGCGCGGAAAGCCGAAATCGCCTTCACCCCGGCATCCGCCTGCAGGCTGTAGATGAAGGGCGCATCCCCCCCAAGCCCGGTATCGATCGCCCCGGCGCCCAGGGCTTCGATCAACGGCG
>NZ_CAXYKL010000173.1:0-2966 GCF_964277725.1 uncultured Novosphingobium sp.
CGCGATCGCCGGTCATCTCGATCATGGGCGGCAAGATCGACAACATCTACGACTTGTTCGACATCCTGCGCCAGTCCGAGCCGGAATGGGCGGAGGCGGACGACCGCTTCGTTCATGGCCGCGCGATAAGTCTGGCATGATCGAGCGGCTTTTCGCCTCCTCGCTCGTCCGGTTCGGCCTGGTCGCCGGGGCCGGGCTCTGCGTCGATCTCGGCACCGCCTGGGCGCTGCGCAACTTGACGACGATCCCGCTGACTTTGGCCGCGTTCCTGGGCTTTGTCGCCGGCGCGATCTTCAATTACCTGCTGCATGAGCGCTGGACCTTCGGCACCAAAGCCGCTTCGGCCAAGCGCGGCTCACTCTATCTGCTGGCCCTGCTGGCGACGCTGGCCACCCGCCTGGGCGCGGTCGCCCTGCTGGAACGCTCCGGCCTGCCCGACCTGGGGGTGCTGATCCTGGCGACGGGGGTGTCCTTCATCGTCAACTACGTCCTCAGCCGCTTTCTCGTCTTCCGCCCCGCTCCGGAGAGCTCGCTTTGACCGCCGACCCGCCACGCCAGATACCGGCGCACCGCGTCGACCTGCTCTCGGAACGCCGCCACGCTCACGCCTTGGTTATCCCGGTGATCAACGAAGGCGGGCGTATCCGCGCCCAGCTGGCCCGCGTTGCGGCCGCTGGTCTGCCGGTGGACGTGATCGTGGCGGATGGTGGCTCCACCGACGGCTCGCTCGACCTGCCTTATCTGCAGGAACAAGGCGTGCGTGCGCTGCTGACCAAGACCGGCCCCGGCAAGCTCAGCGCCCAGTTGCGCATGGCTTACGCCTGGTGCCTGGATGAGGGCTACGAAGGCATCATCACCATCGATGGCAACGGCAAGGACAATGTCGAAGCGGTGGCGCAGTTTGTCACCAAGCTGCGCGAGGGGTACGATTATGTCCAAGGCTCGCGCTACGCCCGCGGCGGAAAGGCGGAGAATACACCGCTGGAGCGCACCATCGGCAATCGCCTGATCCACGCGCCGATCCTCAGCTTTTCGGGGCGTCGCTGGTTTACCGATACCACCAATGGCTTTCGCGCCTACTCCCGCCGCTATCTGGTCGATCCTCGCGTGCAACCTTTTCGCGAGGTGTTTTCCGCCTACGAATTGCTATTCTACCTCACAGCGCGCGCCGGCCAGCTGGGCTATCGTGTCTGCGAGATCGGCGTGCGGCGCAGCTATCCTGTGGGAGAGGCGGTGCCCACCAAGATCACCGGCGCGGGCGCTAAGTGGGGCATCATCAAGCAACTGCTGTCTGCCGCCAGTGGCAGGCTCAATCCGCGTTAGCCCAAAATCCCTACGCAACCACAAGACGACTGGCGCATTGCGGCATGGTAATTCGCATGTGCCGCGATAAAAGGGGACTGATGAGCAAGCTTGTTCCGGTAATTCTGTGTGGCGGTAGCGGCACGCGTCTTTGGCCGCGCAGTCGGGCAAGCAAGCCCAAGCCGTTCTTGCCACTGGTAGGTGACACGACGCTGTTCCAAGCGACGATCGCGCGTTGCCCGGCGACCGATGGGTTCGATCCGCCCTTGGTCGTGACAGGGGCCGCACATTTGGCGCATGTGGAAGAGCAGCTAGGTGACACCGCCGGCTCGCAGATCATCGTCGAGCCCAGCGCCCGCAACACAGCCGCCGCGATCGCACTTGCCGCGCTGCGTCTGCCGGAGGACGCCATAATGCTGGTGTGCCCGAGCGACCACCACATCGGCGATACCAAGGCTTTTGCCGAAGCCGCCTGCACCGCCGCGGAACTGGCACAAGACGGTTGGTTGGTCAGCTTCGGCATCGAGGCGACTGCGCCGGAAACCGGTTTTGGCTATCTAAAGCGTGGTGAGGCGATCGGAGACCAAGCCTTCCGCACCGCGCAATTCGTGGAAAAGCCTGATTTGGAACGCGCCATGTCGTTCCTATCAGAAGGTATCTACGCTTGGAACGGCGGCATCTTCGCCTTCAAGGTGGGGGACTTCCTGAAGGAACTGGAAAGCCACCGCCCGCAGATCCTGGCTGCGGTGCGTGATGCCGTCGCCAAGGGGCACGAGGACGGCAATCGCTTCCACCCCGAGCCGCAGACCTTTGCGACGGTGGAAAGCGAATCGGTGGACTATGCGGTGATGGAAAACACCAGCCGCGCCGCGATGGTGCCGGCTGACATGGCCTGGTCCGATATCGGCAACTGGCCCGCGCTTCACGTTGCGCGCGATCGCGACGAGCAGGGCAACGCCACGCGCGGCGACGTGGAGTTGGTCGATTGCCAGAACGTGCTGGTCGATAGCGATGGTCCGCGCGTGTCGGTGATTGGATTGCAGGATGTCTATATCGTGGTGGACGGTAACGACATCATGATCACCACCGCCGCCGGCGCGCAAAAAGTCGGCAAACTGTTTGGCGCGGCAAACCAATGAGCGGCGCGCTCCCCACCAAGCAGGTCGAGAAGCCCTGGGGCAAGGACACCCTGCCCGCGCCGTTTGTCGCCCCGTCGGGTAAGCGGATCGGCGAAATCTGGTTCGAACCGCCGCCGGAATTGTCGCAGCTGCTGGTGAAATACATCTTCACGAGCGAGGCGCTGTCCGTCCAGGTCCACCCGAGCGATGCGCAGACGATCGACAAGGGCATGGGCCGCCAGGGCAAGGAAGAGTGCTGGGTGATCCTAGATGCCGAACCGGGCGCCAAGCTGGGCATCGGGTTCAAGCAGCCGATCGATGCCGACGCCATGCGCGCCGCCGCGCTTGATGGCTCTATCGAGGACTTGATGGAGTGGCACGTGGTATCGCCGGGTGACTTCTTCTACATTCCGGCCAACACCGTGCATGCCATCGGTGCGGGCATCAGCTTGATCGAAGTTCAGCAGAATTCCGACATTACCTATCGCCTGTACGACTACGGCCGCCCACGCGAGCTGCATCTGGAAGAAAGCGTGGCCATCGCCA
>NZ_CAXYKL010000174.1:0-6515 GCF_964277725.1 uncultured Novosphingobium sp.
TCACCGTGACGATGCTGGTCGATGCCAATGGCATCACCAAGGACTGGACGCCCCTCAGCCGGATCGACCGCAATATGGTCGACGCGGCGATCGCGGCGGAGGATGCCAAGTTCTGCCTTCACAATGGTTTTGACACGGCGGCGATCGAGCAGGCCATGGAGCGCAACATGCGCGGCAGCCGCATTCGGGGCGGCTCCACCATCAGCCAGCAAACCGCGAAAAACGTCTTCCTGTGGCAGGGCGAGGGATGGACCCGCTATCTGCGCAAGGGGCTTGAGGTCTACTTCACCTTCCTGATCGAGACCGTGTGGAGCAAGCGCCGGATCATGGAAATGTACCTGAACGTCGCCGAGACCGGGATCGGCACTTATGGTGTCGAAGCGGGCGCACAGCGCTACTTCGGCAAATCCGCCGCGATCCTTTCCCCGGCACAAGCCGCCCGCATGGCCGCCGCCCTTCCCAGCCCCAAAAAGCGCAGCGTAACCAACCCCCGCGGTTTCACCCGCCGCTACGGCAACGCCATCACCGCCAGGCTCGGCACCGTGCGCCGGACCGGATTGGACGCCTGCGTGTACAAATGACGCGTGCGTACCAGGACAAAAAAAGGGAGGAAGTGCGTACTTCCTCCCCTGGTTGCTAGTCGTTACGAACGATTAGAATGTGAAGCGTGCGCCAATCCGGATCGCGTACAGCGACTGATTTACATAGACCTGATCGGTCGGGTTAACGAAATTGCCTGTCTGCGTTGAGCTGTTGACCGGGGAGTAGCGATACTGAACACAAGGCTGAGAAGCATTCGCCGTAACTGCGCCGATCGTGGAAGCACCCGTCGCCCGCGTGGCTGTCAAGCATTGAGCTTGAACAACAGCAGCATTGTAAGGGAACACGTATTCACGAAGCTGACCCCACTTTTTATTTATGAAGTTCGTGAAGTTTTCGATGTCGGCGAAAACCTGTAGACGTGACTCTCCAAGGCCTGTGGGGATCTCCTGGGCGATATGCAGATCCAAACGGGTGAACCACTTAGAGTTGAATGCGTTGCGCGGCGCAACCTTTCCGCGGTACTTGTTTAGTCCCGAAGTCTCGATAAAGTTATCAACCGAATTGGCAAACTCAGCGGAGCTATAGGACACACGGGGATCATTGATTCCGATGGGCACGTACATCAGGTACCGATTGCCTGCAGTGCTTGTTGCCGAGCTTCGCCCCGTGACACCGAAGATTGCAGAACGATTCGAACCAAAGTCCTGGAACGTGTAGCTGAAAGGCCGTCCGATCCGCGTCTCACCAAAAAGACCGATAGAGGTCTTGGCGTTGGCAAAAAATGCGTGGTCGAAATTCAAGCCATACTTGAAAAAGTATTTCACTTGGTCGTTCGACGTACCATAAGCGACATTGTTTGGATCAGAGAAAGCGCCATTCAGGTAGTTCGAACCAGCCGTAGATGAAGTCGCTGGAGCTTGGTCCTTCACGTCTTGATAAGTAAAGCTTCCGTTGATGCTCAATCCAAAATCCCACCCCTTCTCGAAGCGAGCAACTGCAATATAGCTACGTCCCTTCTTGGTGTTGGTAAGAAGGATGTCTGTGTTTGTATTGGCGCTGGCTGCGCCATCAATAAGATTTAAGTACCTCTGGCGACCATCGGGGGTCAACGCATTGGCTCCGGTCAAGATTGGTTGCGAACGGATATCGGTGAAATAAACCTGATTTCGCACCTTCGAATACAGAAGATCGACGCCAAACAGCCACCCATCGCCAAGCGGGCCCAGGTCGAAGTTGTACTCGCCTGAAAGCGTTGCCCGCCACTGCGATGGCATTTTGAACTGAGGGTCAAGGGCATTCACCGTGGATGCCGGTGCTACCGTGGCATTGCGAAGGAGATCGTTCACCTCAGCGGCGAAGCCAGTGCCATTCACGCCATTAAGCGCGGCATTGCCGATTGCGGCGTTGCTAGTGGCGCCGCTGTATGCATTCACACCAGGGGCAAACCGGTTGATCGATATCGAGTTTGTCAAAACACCGGTGTTTGAAAAACTATTTGAAACATAAACATCCGGCGTCCCTCCGCCAAAAATGCCGCCGCCGCCTCGCACGCTCAGTCGTGTGGTGGGTTGCCAATCAAAACCAAACCGAGGTTGGAAGAGATCCAAGCCGGAGATATTGGCGTTATTGCGTCCGATAGTCTCCAAGTTGCCATTGACGTAGCGTGGAATGCTGTAGCGGCTGACGAATGGCCCGCTCAAGGCAGGCAGACTTTTCATTCCATAAAGATCATAGCGCATGCCGAATGTCACGTTCAGATTCGAACTGACCTTCCAGTTGTCCATGATCCCGAAAGTGTAGCTCATGTACTTAAAGCTGGCCGCAGCATCATCAGGAACAAGGGAAGGCACCGCATTGCCGTAACTAAGGGAACTGGCGACCCGGTTCTGAAAATCGGCCAGAGAGTCGAAGTAATAGTTGCCGGCACTGTTTTGGAGAAACGAGTTAAATATTTTAACGTGCTGGACTTCGCTGAACAACCGTACGTCATGATCGTTCATGGTAAGGCGAGCTTGCACCAAGCCGCCCCAAGTTTCAGTATTCAGCTGGTTGGTTTGGCGCGAATTGTCCGGGCCGAACGATACGACAGGGGCGTTGCCTTCGCATCCCAATGCCGACCCACCCGACGTTTCGTTGGTACAGACACGGAACTGAGCGAAGCCACGACCCAGGACCGGATCCTGTATCCGCTTGTAATTCTTATAGAACCCACGAACCTCGGTTGAAAATGAATCGGACCATTCGGAGTTCAACTGCGCAACACCGGTATGTAGGCGGTTGCCTTGAATATATGCGTTAGATGCAAGACCAAGACCAGGACTACCCGTGGTAGTCGAGGAAAATGTATTGTTAAGAAGATTAATGGCGTCCTTCGCGTACGTATAAGTCAAAGATAAGCGTTGCGCATCGGACAGGCTTGCATCGATCTTTGCAACAAGCCGGTCATCTTTATCGCCCAGATCGCGCAGCACGCCACCGGTATCATACCCATATACGTTTTGAGCAATCTGCGAGACGCGGTCAACTTGGCCCTGCGTCAAATTAGGAATAGCCGTACCAGAATTATTGTCTATCGGCCCTTCGGGAATGGGGCGACCGCCGCGCAGACGTTCGCCAGCGATCATGAAAAAGAGTTTATCCTTTACGATCGGCCCTGAAACTTCGGCGCCGAAGTTTTCGATCTTGAACTTTGGTATCGAGGTTCGTCCCGTGGGTATCCCCGGTCCAGGCTTGGTTCTGCTGCCAACCAGACCATCGCCCGAGCGAGCGTAGAAGCCAGTTCCATGAAATTCATTTGTGCCCGACTTCAGGACGATGTTGATCGCACCACCTTGAAAATTGCCCTCTCGCACGTCGTATGGCGCGACCTTCGCCTGAAATTGGCCAATAGCATCAAGTGGAATAGGAGAACGGCGCGAGGGCAAGCCGTCGGTATTAAGGCCGAAGTTATCGGTTACCGGCACGCCGTCTACCGAAAACCGATTGTAGCGTGCGTTCTGACCAGCGAAACTGACAGCGCGTCCGCCGGTGGGAGAATCGTCTAGGCGCGCAAAAGGATCGCGACGCATAAGATCGCGCACGTCCCGATTGATCGTGGCCACCTGAGAGATATCGTCTGCAGTCAGAACGGTTGCCGGCCCTTGCGAAATCGAACCAGCACCCTTCAGTCGGGACGCGGTGACGATAATGGCATCGCCCTGCGCGACGAGGTTGACGGGAAGGTTGAAGGACTGTGCCACGACTGTCGAGATTTCGGTGACTTGCGTGTCTGCGAAGCCGTCGGCGCGAACGGTAACGGTGTAAGGGCCACCCGGGCGCAAGCCAGTGACGGTGAAGCTGCCGTTCGAAGAGCTGGTCGCCGTGCTGCGGCCGCCCGTGGCGGTGTTGAGCACTTCCACTTGCGCACCGGCCACCGGCTGGCCGTCGCTGAGCACGGTGCCCGCGATCGTCGACGTCGTTTCCTGGGCCATCGCCGGCGTGGCGAGGGCACCGGCAAGCGAAACGGATGCGGCGCTGGCCGCAAGCAGATACCTCAAGTGCATGTCTTGTCCCCTGTTTTGCCCGTTCGAGGCAAAGCGATCCGAATAATATCTCGTCAGATATGGCGCCGCGCGCGGTCTGGATTTCGTGCCCCGGTATCGCGCGCGCCGTGCTGGAACGGCCTAGAGCATCCCTTCGTGACCATTTTGTTACAGTCTTGAAGGTAAGCGGCTTGCGCTGCCAAAGTCTTGTTCGAACGTCCCGATTGCGAACGGATTGCGTACCCTGCCGATGCCGCTTCAATAGCTTAGCAATTATGACAATGCATGTGACAGTGCGTAGGATTGGCTGCCGCAGCGCAACATTTTTCCGCAAGTGATGCAAATCCATCACACGGCTTTCCTCACCCGTCGTTTGACGGATCTACGATTGCTACCATCACCTTGTCGGTATGGGCTGTGGCGTGGCAGAAGCGGGCATGAGCGCCGGACACCACCATCACCACCATCCTGCTCCGCCTAAAGGAGCGCATCCCGGATCTGCGTTCGCGATCGCGGTGGGGCTGAACCTGGCCTTCGTCGTCGTCGAGGGCGCGGCCGGTTGGATCAGCGGCTCCATGGCGCTGATCGCGGATGCCGGGCACAATTTGTCGGATGTGCTCTCGCTCGTCCTCGCCTGGGTCGCGAGCGTGCTGGCGGCACGTCCCCCGTCAGAGCGTTTCACATATGGTCTGAAAAGCTCGTCCATCCTGGCGGCGATCGCCAACGCAGCGCTGCTGTGGGTCGCGATCGGAGGCATCCTGGTCGAGACGATCCGCCGCTTCGCCGATCCCGCGCCGGTGGGCGGCACCGCGATGATCGCGGTCGCCGCTGCCGGGATCGTCGTCAACGGCGCCTCGGCGCTGCTGTTCGCCAAGGGCAGCAAGTCCGACCTGAACTTGCGGGCAGCCTTCGTCCACCTGATGGCGGATGCGGCGGTGTCGGCCGGAGTCGTGGTTGCTGGCATCATGATCCTGTGGACGGGACGCGCCTGGATCGATCCGCTGGCCTCGCTGATCGTGACGGCGGTGATCGCGTGGTCGAGCTGGCACTTGCTGCGCGATTCGCTACGCCTCGGAATGTTGGGCGTGCCCGATGCCATCGATGTCGGCGAAGTGCGGACATACCTGGAAGCCTTGCCCGGCGTGGAGCGTATCCACCACCTCCACATCTGGCCGATGAGCACCACGGAATCGGCGCTGACCGCCCATCTGGTCATGCCAGGCACGCGCCCTGCCGATGCTTTCCTGCATGATGTGGCGCACGAGTTGGAGCACCGGTTCGGCATCGGCCACCCGACCTTGCAGGTAGAAGCCGGCGATCAGGACTGCGCGATCCATGGCCACGCGCACCATCACTGAGGCGCAATGTCGTTGCGCCTTGGAAGCGACGGGTTGTCGATAGGCGAGGCGAACCTAAGTATGGGGCGCTGAATTACCGCCAAAGGACAATACCATGGCCGACGCTTATACCCCGCCCGCAGTATGGACCTGGGAGAAGGAGAGCGGCGGCAAGTTCGCCAATATCAACCGCCCGATCTCCGGCGCGACCCACGATCACGAACTGCCGCGCGGCTCGCACCCGTTCCAGCTCCACTCGATGGGGACGCCCAATGGGCAGAAGGTTTCGATCCTATTCGAGGAGCTTTTGGCAGCAGGCTACCCCGCCGAATACGATGCTTGGCTGATCGATATCACCAAGGGCCCACAGTTCAGTTCCGGCTTCGTGGAGATCAATCCCAACTCCAAGATACCGGCATTGCTGGACCTGTCGGGCGAAAAGCCGATCCGCGTTTTCGAATCGGGCGCGATCCTTCTGCATCTGGCCGAGAAGTTTGGTGCGTTTATTCCGACTGACCCCGCTGAGCGTGCGGAATGCCTCTCCTGGCTGATGTGGCAGATGGGCAGCGGGCCGTTGCTGGGCGGAGGATTCGGGCACTTTTACGCCTACGCGCCGGAAAAGATTGAATATGCGATCGACCGCTTCACCATGGAGGCCAAGCGCCTTCTGGACGTGGCGGATAAGCGGCTGGGCGAAGTGCCCTACTTTGCCGGACAGCAATACACGATCGCCGATATCGCCGTGTATGGCTGGTTCGGCATGATCGCCCGGCGTGAAGCCTACGGCACCGCCTATGAGTTTCTGGACTTCGCCAGCTACAAAAACGTGGTGCGGTGGTCGGACGAGATGCTTGCGCGCACTGCAGTGAAGCGCGGCATCAAGGTCAACCGCATGGGCGATGGTCTGGTGCAAGAGCGGCATTCGGCGGCGGACATCGATGCGATAATGTAATTTAGCGCCGCACCGCAGCGGGATCGGGTCTTTTCATCGGCGCGCTTACCCGCTAAGCGCGCCTCTCCCGCGATGGGGCGTCGCCAAGTGGTAAGGCACCGGTTTTTGGTACCGGCATTCGCAGGTTCGAATCCTGCCGCCCCAGCCAGCGGTTTTTCGCGA